>JAIOSR010000450.1 GCA_021107495.1 Desulfobacterales bacterium
AATTTTTTCAGCCGCAAAGTCTCTGGCCATCTCGCGTAGCATTTGTAATTCTTCACTTAAACCGAATTCCATAGTTCTACCTCCTTTAAAAATGATTGATATAAGCTTGATGAATTCACAAGCTATTTTAGCGCCTGTAATTCCCGCGAAAGCGGGTATACGGAAAAGCAACCTTCAAAAGCATATGCTGTATTTATTTTGAAGATACATTTCAATCGATCTAAGTTAGCTAAAATTGTGGGCCTGTGAGCTATTGCCAGGAAAGACATATAGACCATAGAAGGGTAATTGGCAACAAAATTATTTACATTGTAGCTACATTTTAACTGTTTTTCCGGCGTTAGGAAATATGGCCGTGAATATGCAATGCTTGAAGTTGGCCATGCGTGTCTGCTCCTCCACTGGTCATAAATTCTGATTTTAGGATATATTAAAGTGTGCAGGAAGCAGGAGCTTTGGCGTGAGTTATGGCTTTATGTCAGGGCGGAAATATCGAGATTTATACCATCGCTATTGACTCAAAGGTCTCAAGGGTTGAGCTTCTTGGAGTTGACCGTACTGCTATAGATCACAGCGGAGGCAGCGTCGCGCCTCGGAGATGGCCGCCTGTTCGTCCAGTCCTAATTCCACTTCCTGGAAATTATCGATCCTGTCGCTCACGGGCAGTTCTTTCATCTTAGGCCGGACAAGTTTTTCATCCTCTTCAGTGAGTTCCAGTCGGTCAACCATGAGGTGAGGTTTGGGATACCAGTAACCCTTGTATTCCCTTCCGCGAAGATAACAATCCATGGAAACCGATGCCCTGTGTCCCGCTGCTATGGCCTGGACAACCGTGGCCGGTCCGGTCACCGCATCGCCGCCTGCAAAGAACCCGGGGATGTTTGTTGCAAGGGTTTTCTCGTCCACCTCAAAGGAATTCCAGCGGC
Source organism: Desulfobacterales bacterium (assembly GCA_021107495.1). Classification (GTDB taxonomy): domain Bacteria; phylum Desulfobacterota; class DSM-4660; order Desulfatiglandales; family Desulfatiglandaceae; genus JAIOSR01. The sequence continues at coordinate 927 of JAIOSR010000450.1, forward strand.
TGATTGCGAAGTTGTCATTGTCGTTCAGAAAGGTGAGATCAGTTTGCTGGCTGATGGCCGGGATGATAACATCAGAGTCGATGACAAATTCCGATCCCTCAACGGAAACCGGCCTGCGGCGACCGCTTTTGTCCGGCTCTCCCAGTTCGTTCCTCATGCATTCCATACCCGCCACCCTGTTATTTTCTCCAAGGATGCGCAGGGGTGAAGTCAGATAGTCGAGATGTATTCCCTCTTCAATGGCGGCATCTATCTCTGCGGGGTTTGCGGGCATCTGCTCCCGTTGTCTGCGGTATACGATATGGACCTCTTCAGCGCCTAATCGGAGACAGGTGCGCGCTGCGTCAATGGCCGAGTTGCCGCCGCCTATTACACATATCTTTTTTCCCGGCGCCTTCCTTTCACCAAGGTTGACCTTCCTCAAAAAGGCCGTGGCGTCCACGAATCCCTCGAAATCGTCTTCCCCGGGGATTCTGAGTTTCAGGCCCTTATGGGCGCCTACGCCTAAGAAAAACGATTTGTAGCCCTGGTCCTTGAGGTCTTCAATGGAGACATCTCTTCCCACGCGCACGCCCGTTTGGATTTCTACGCCGAGACGCTCAATTGCGTCGATTTCATCCTTTATTACGTCGCGGGGGAGGCGATACTCAGGGATGCCAACGCGAAGCATGCCGCCGGCGATCGGAAGTTCCTCAAAGATGGTGACGGGGTAGCCCTTTTGAACCATATCGTAGGCCACTGTGAGTCCTGCCGGTCCGGCCCCTACAACAGCCACCTTGTCGTCTGGAAAAAGCACCGGCGCCGGCTCTATTTCCTTGAGCTTTTCCCTCATGCTGTCCGCGGCAAAACGTTTTAGACCACAGATTGATATGGGTTTGTCCACCTCAGCCCTCTTACATTTGCTCTCGCAGGGATGCGGGCAGATTCGCCCGAGTACCATGGGCAGCGGGTTTTCCATGCGTATGACTTCCCACGCCCTCTCGATTTCGCCCTGGCCTATAAGGGCGATGTAGGTGGACACATCCTGGCCCATGGGGCATGTGGACTGGCATGGAGGGGCACTTAATCTCTTGCAAACACCTGTCGGGCAGTGTTTGTCATAAATATGTGCCTCATACTCGTCCCTGAAGTAGCGCAGGGTACTCAGAACCGGATTGGGCACGGTCTGACCAAGCCCGCAAAGAGAGGCTGACTGGATCACCCTGGCAAGTTGCTCAAGCCTGTTCAGGTCCTCCGGAACACCCTTCCCCTCGGTGATTCTTTCGAGGATGTTCAGGAGTTGCTGGGTGCCCTCACGGCACGGCGTACACTTGCCGCACGATTCTTCCGCCGTAAACTCAATGAAGAATTTGGCGATATCGACCATGCAACTGGTTTCATCCATTACCACCATGCCCCCCGAACCCACTATAGCCCCTGTCTTTACGATGGACTCATAGTCCACGGGCGTTTCAATTAGGTGTGCAGGGACACAGCCGCCTGAGGGGCCGCCAAGCTGGACCGCTTTGAATTTTTTACCATCGGGGATACCTCCACCGATGTCGTAGATGATAGAGCGCAAGGGGGTGCCCATGGGAACCTCGATGAGCCCGATATTTCTGACGCGACCGCTTAATGCAAAGACCTTTGTCCCCGTACTTTTTTCCGTGCCAAGGCTGCTGAACCAGTCTGCCCCGCGAAAGATGATTTGCGGGACATTGGCGAGACTTTCAACATTATTGAGCACGGAAGGCCGGTCCCACAGGCCCTTATTGGCCGGGAATGGTGGTCTTGGTCTGGGCATTCCTCTTTTGCCCTCAATTGACCGCATCAACGCGGTTTCCTCTCCGCATACGAAGGCTCCTGCGCCATAGTACAGTTCAATTTCCATATCGAAACCGGAACCCAGGATATCCTGGCCTAAAAGACCATAATCTTTGGCCTGTCCGATAGCGGTATGCAGGCGTTCAATGGCAAGGGGGTATTCTGCGCGTACATATATGTATGCCTTGTGGGCCCCGATAGCTTTGGCACCTATGATCAACCCTTCCAATACCGAGTGCGGATCGCTCTCTAAGATGGAACGGTCCATGAACGCACCGGGGTCTCCTTCATCGGCATTGCAAAGCATATACTTGGGGCTTCCTTCTGCACCGGCACAAAACTGCCATTTCAGGCCTGTTGGAAAACCGGCCCCGCCTCGACCTCTGAGGCCGGAGGCCTTCATCTCTTCAACGATCTGCTCGGGCGTCATTTCAAGAAGTGCCTTTGCCGCGCCCAGGTAACCGTCCCTTGCAATGTACTCATCTATTTTGTCCGGATCAATGAGACCACGATTTTTAAGGGCCACGAGTATCTGTTGACTGAAAAAGCCTATATCGCTGATTTTGGGAATGACTTGGTCTGCTTCTGGGCTTTCAAAAAGGTGGCTCCTTACCACGCGGCCTTTGAGGAGATACTCTTCCACGAAAAAAGGAACATCCTCCACTTGCAACTTCTGGTAGAAGATCTCATCAGGGTAGGCGATCATCAGGGGGCCGGCCGCACAGAAACCGTTACACCCGGTGGTGGCTACATAGACTTCATCTTCAAGTTCTCTTTTTTTGATTTCCTCGACCAGCGCATCTCTCAGTTCTAATGAGCCGTTAGAAACACAACTGGTTCCCGCACAGATTAGAAGGTGCGCTCGATATTTTTTTTCCATAAAAACCGCCAAAGTTTCATTCTATTGCATTCTAATACGTGGTTTCACTGCCCATGGATAATGCGTATTCTGACACAGGATTACCCTTCATGATGTGTTCGTCAAAGATTTTCTCTGTCTTTTCAGGATCAAGTTTCACATATTTAACCGGGGCTGACTCCCTGACTTCCACGGTGATCATGGGTTCATGGTTGCAGAGCCCTGCGCAGCCCGATGAAGTAAGAATAATGTCAGACGCTCCGCTCTTTTCAAGCTTCTGAAGGAGAGCATTCATGATTTTACGCGCCCCGGCTGCGATCCCGCATGTCCCCATGTGGACGGTAATCTTTACCCGCTGGTCACCGGCCCTCAAATTGACGGTCCCGGCCATGGACTCCTTGATTTTCTTCAGGTCTTCTATCCGTAGTTTTGCCATTTCTTTGCCTTCGTAAGTTATGCTATGTTTATCCTTAATTCCTAAGGCTTTCCTCGAAAACTCCTCTGAGCAACTTAAGTACCGCCGGATCGCTTATAGTCGTTGTTCCGTCGAGTTCGGCCTTGATGGCCCGGGTATCTATTGTAGTTTTTTCTCCGTCGAAATCGGACTTATAAATGAAATCCACGCCTGGATTGCCCAAAATGAGCGAGATCATGCTTGAACCCATATCCCCGAAGGGTTTTCGATCAATGTGGCTTGCCTGGAAAGTTGCGCGAATCTCGGTTCCGATCCCCTTTTCTGATGTGACGGTAAGGTAACCTTCCGCCTCCTGAGCGGCCTGTTCTAACATGGACAATCCCAGGCCCACTCTTCGTGTTGTCCGAGTGGTTATGAATGGATCGGTTACCCTTTTAACCATTTTCGGGTCCATGCCCCGTCCGTTGTCTTGGATAATTATTTGAAGCAGATCTTTATCCGTATCTTCCTTAATATTTATTTCGACCAGATTTGCCCCCGCTTTTGTAGAATTTTCAACGACGTCCAGTATGTGAAGGGAAAGGTCCTCCATTATTGGGCCTGTTGCTGTTCCTCAATCACTCTGCGTCCTTCCCGGCCCGCCAATGCCATCCTTAACTCTGCCATATCGGGCCGGGCGAGCTGAAAACGGGTTGGACTTACCCCGATTTCGTCCGGAAAATGGGCGTCGGACGAGGTTATAAACGGAAAGCTTTCGTACTCTTTGAAACGTGCCCGGGCATCACTCAAGGTCATATGCCTCGAAATTTCAATAGCGTCCAGAGCAAGGTCCTCTGGAATGAAACCTAATTGACCCACCACGCTGAAGCTCTCGCGATCTATGTGAGCAGCTATGGCCAATCCCTCCCGGTCATGGATCGCTTCCACTACCCTGGCCACTGAGAGTTCGGTCGCGCCTATGAGGAGGCGTTTGTTGATATTTTCGACCTCGTCGAATTCATTTGCAATGACTTGAATGCCAAACACATCCTCATTGTTTTGGCCGGCCTGGAGACTTTCGTAAATGAGAGCCTGCATGGATAGGGCACTTTCTACCTTGTCGAAGAGTGCTACAATGTGCGCCTCTTCCGAGGTGGTTACTTCCATGCCGGGAACAATAAAAAGATCGGTTTCGCGGGCGGCCGCAATCAAAGCAGTAATGTTTTCCGCACTGTTATGATCCGTGACGGCTATCATCGCCAGATTTTTTTCAAGGGCCTGCCTGACGATTTTTGTGGGTGTCATGTCAAGATCGCCGCACGGTGAAAGGCAGGTGTGGATGTGCAGATCCGCCGCCACGACCCGTAGCATTTCCGCTGCCTTTTCGCCCACATAAGCCTCTAAAACTAAGTCATGTCCCGGATATGCCCAGTTCAAAAAGATTCCCCACCAGTTCAAAGGTGGGCATTGTACTGATCATTATGGGAACCTCTTCGGCCTCGGCCTTTCGTATGGTTTCTGCGTCGGGCTCCCTGCCATTTACCAGAATAATCCCTGCAAGGGACCTCATAACTGCAACTGCCACTATGTTCTGATGTATCTGCAGAGTCACCCACAGGTCGCGCTCATTCGCATTGGCCATGACATCACTCATAAGGTCACTGGCATAGCCCCGGGTCACATCAACATCAAGGCGATTCGCCCCGGTTCTGATTTCCAACTGGAGTTTTTCAATAATCCGGGATAATTTCATGGCCCTTCACACCTTTGAAAACCGCAGGAGTACTCGGCATGTTTACAATAAAGCATTGTTAACCTTCTTCCTGCGCGCCCCTTACGCTTTCAACAATATTAACGACCTCTTTCGGGTCCACCTGCCCGTGAGTGACGTCGTCAATAACCATGACCGGGGCCAGACCGCAAGCGCCCAGGCACCGTACAACATCTAAGGAGTATTCCCTGTCATCCGTTGTTTCCCCGACCTCGACTTTGAGGTGGCGTGAGACCGTATCCAGAAGTTTTGCGGAACCCTTGACAAAACAGGCCGTGCCCAGGCAGACTCGGATGATATGTCTGCCACGGGGGACCATAGTGAAGAAGGAATAAAACGTAACAACACCGAAAACGTCCGAGGGCGGAATCCCCAGACCTAAGGCAATATAATTTTGAGCCGGAACCGGCAGGAAACCCAGGATTTGCTGAACCTGTTGAAGTACCGGGATAAGGCCACCCATTTTAGGCCTGTAAGTAGCAAGAATTTCATCTATCTGTGCCTTTGCGTCCGTCTTCTCCTCCTCTTCCAACAGCTCCATGAATTTATCGGTTATTTCTTGTATGTCAGTTGCCGGCTTACGGGTGCCGCCTGCTAATTCCGTAAGGGACTCCAGCAGGCCGTCACACTGCTCGAGCATGGCGCGATGATGGTAGTTGAAAGGGACAAAAGATCCCCTGCACAAGGGAGACCTGTCGCCATTTAAGTTGGCCGTGCCTGGTGATCCGGTATCGGGCACGGGCCATTGAAGCCCTCCTTCTTCAAGGCGGTCGTAAGTGATCCCGTGGAATTGGGGAACCAGCTTTGCAATTTCATCTTCCCAGATCTTCCGGCTGCTCGCGTCCGGCCAGTTTTGATCCAGACGGTTGGCCAACTGGGTGAATATCCATGTCTCCGGTTTTGCTTTGCCGGGTGGCGTAACGGCGCTGCGCATGCGGCTGACCCTGCGTTCACAGTTAGTATACGTGCCCTCGTCTTCGGCCCAGGCTGCCGCGGGAAGGACCACGTCCGCGTATTTCAGCATCTCATTGGCTAAGATGTCCTGGACGATTATGAAGTCAGTGGATTCCAGGGCCTTCGTAATATCAGGAATAGCAGGTGAGGTAATGGCCAGATTTTCGCCAACACAATAAAGCAGGCGAATTTTTTTCTCTGCAGAATCACTCTTGCCGCTCATGTTTTTCACCATGTCGGCCAAGGTCAGACCAGGTTCCCTGTTTAATGAAGAACTCCATGCTTCTTCAAATATCTTGCTGGCATCATTGTTATCTACTTTAGCGTAACCCGGCAGGTAATCGGGCAATATACCCATGTCGCATGCACCCTGGGAATTGTTCAGTTCACCTAAATAGTTAACTCCGCCGCACGCCCTGTCTAAGTTGCCGAGTAATTCCTGGAGATACAGAAAACTTTGTGCAAAGGGGGCGACCCGGGGTCCGTAGGCGAGCATTACCGGATCGTCCGTATCAAGGACATCTACGACCTCTTTCACATCCTCCTCGGAAATGCCTGTTGTTTTGGCAACACTGTCCAAAGGGAAATTGTAGGCGGTATCCCGGATTTCCACTGAGCCTACCCGGCCCCTGGCCGAGAGTTCCTGTATGATCCCGTTTACAAGGACCGATTCCGAGC
>JAIOSR010000192.1 GCA_021107495.1 Desulfobacterales bacterium
CATATACCGGTCGCGGATTTCCCCGACAAGGCCGTCGGGCAGTATGCCCTCAACCCCGTACCCGGTCTCGATGCGCATCTTTCTTTCCTTGACCGTGACAAAAATCAGGACACCTTTATCTTCCCCCTTTTTGCCGATTCCCCATGCCTTGTACAGGCGGGTGGCATAGTCGTTGTACTCCGCACCCCCTATATCCGGCATGGTGACAACGACTAAAACCGTCCCGGTCTTTTGGAGCAGTTCCCTCGAGATGGCATCCATCTTTTGCTCATAGGCCTTTGGAATCACGTTTGCACAATCATTGACCGGCCCCCCTGGCCTTGGAAAAGGACGTTCGGCCTTTGCGGAAATTAGAGGCAGCAGCAAGAAAAAACTCAAAGCGATTGAGAGACATGAATATTTTGCGATAAATGATCGTGTCATAGAATTATCCAATGGTTTAATAATTTTAAGAAAAAATACCTTGAAAGGCACCAAAATGCAAGACATTCCTGACATGAAAACTGCTCTGCTATTTCAGGAAATCGGCGATATCCCTCAAAAAATTATCATATTGAACCGTTCTTACTTGTGAGAGCGGCCTTTGGCCGCGAAAAATGGGGACCTGTTCGGTTGCTCCGTTTGCCTGTTAGCCGGTGAAGCGGGATGGAGCTGGCATGCGGTTAAACCGTTTGTCCCGCTGAAAACGGATTGTCCTATAAAGGACCGTAAAGTTTCCCTTGACATGGACCAGAGAGTACCATATAGAAAACAGGAGTTTTCTATATAAAACATAATGGACAAGAAATGGCGATGGGAAAAGAAGAAATTCAGTTCAAAAGGGTCCCTGCCCTGGACATGGGGTTCGGCATCCTGAATTTGATCGCCAAGGGCAAAAAGCCCCTCGGGATTACCGATTTATCCAAAGCGCTCGATTACAACAAGGGCACGGTCTTCAACATCGTCCATACCATGACCGATCTGGGCGTCCTGGATCGTTCGGACGATGGGAAATTTCAGTTGGGGACAAAGATGTACATCCTGGGCCGGGCCAGTGACGGAAATTCCCATCTGATTCGGACCGTTCATCCCTACCTTGAGGAAATCAACCAAAAAACCAAGCTGTCCGCGTTTCTGGGTATCCGTTCAGGGTTCAGGACCATTATCATCGACAAGGTGGACACGGCCTTTGATATCAAGATCCACTCGGAGATCGGGATGCGTATCCCCTTGCTGGCCGGAGCAGGAGGACAGGTTTTACTTTGTCAACTGTCTGACGCCGAGATTGATGATATCCTTTCCAGGAACAGCTTGAAGAAATTTGCGCCCAATTCCTGTTTGAACAAACGGGTTTACAAAAAAATGATCAAGAGGGCACAAAAAGAGGGCATTGCCCTGGATGACGAGATGTATATTGAAGGTATTCGAGCCTTAGCGGTCCCCCTGAAGACTGGGAGGAAAAACCTGCAGGCAGCCATATGGGCGGTTGGTCTCAAAAGACTCCTGGATGATCGATACATTGCGGCACGCGCCAACTATTTGAAGGGGATTGCCAGGAAAATCGAAAAGCAATATGCCGTAGAAGAAGGCGGGCCATGAATTCCCTGCAAGAAAACGGGTGTGTTACCAGGTGGTATGACTGTTTTGATTAACCAGCCTTGAGCAGATAGGACCAACACGGTGGAGGAACAGGAACGATGTTGATGAAAAGCCGGGAATATTGGAATCCGTGGATGGAAACCCTGAATCGGGAACGGCTCCTGGAGATCGAGTTCAGGAACTTTCGAAAGTACATGAGGTACGCCAAGGGCCATTCTCCCCTTTACCGGAAGAAACTGGACGGCATTGAACCTGAGGATATTCAAACCAGGGAAGACCTGAGAAGGTTGCCGCTCACCGATAAGGAAGATCTCCGCCTGGCCCAGGAGGGTGACGGGGAAAGTCTCTACGGAGATCTTCTGGGCGTCGATTTGACGGAGGTGAGTGATTATCGGCAGACATCCGGCACCACCGGGAAACCGGTCTATGTTCCGGAGAGCTATGAAAGCTGGCAATGGCGTGTTGAGGTCTGGTGTCACATCCTCTGGATGGCCGGATTTCGTGAGACTGACAGGGTATTTGTCCCCTTTGGATACAATGTCTATGTGGCCTTCTGGGAGGGGCATTATGCGGCTGAAAAGCTGGGCTGCGAGGTGGTCCCGGGCGGCGCCCTCGACACCCGGGGGCGCATCAACAAAATGATGGAGATCGGCGCAACCGCCACGCTCAACACCCCGACCTACGGCCTGCACATGGCGGAGACAGCAAAAAAAATGGGGGTTGATCCGAAAGAGATCGGCATTCGGCGAATGCAGTGCGCCGGCGAACCCCTTCCCCAGGCCACGCGGCGGCTACTGGAAAACATCTGGGGGGCCGAGGTCTATGATCATATCGGAGGAACCGAACCGTGCGCATGGGCCGCCATGTGCGGCCAACGACAAGGTCTCCATATTCTGGAACCCTTTTTCCTGGTCGAAATCCTGGACCTGGAGGACCAGAGCAGAGAGGTGAAGGAGGGAGAACTGGGTATGGCCGTGGTGACGCCCTTAGGCAGGCATTCTTTTCCCCTGATCCGCTTCAATACCCAGGATGTGGTCAAAAAGGGAAAAGAGGGCTGCCCCTGTGGCAGGACATCCCTGATGATTTCCGAGGTGACCGGGAGGGCGGATCACCTGAGAAAAATTCGCGGTGTACTCTTTACGCCCGTTTCCGTGGAGGAGATTCTGAGGGAGGAATTTCCGGAAATCAATGAATACGAAATTACCGTAGCGAAGAAGGGACTCATGGATGAAATCAGCCTCAAGTTAGAGCCGCACGAAAAGCTCGGGCCGACTGCCTCGGCCGGGCTGGCGAACAGGATTGGGGAAAGGCTGAAAATGAAGACCAACCTGCGATTCAATATCGAATTCGCAGATCCCGGTGAGTTGCCCCGGTACACGCTGAAATCACAGAGATTCAAGGATCTGAGAGGGGAATGAAGATATGGACGGAGACGATGTGACAGGCTTGAAGAAAATGAAGGAAAAAATTGACGAGATTGAGCTTCTGGCTTGTGAACTCAGGGATTTGGGCGGAGGGGTGCCCGTGGTGGAGAAAAACACGCAGAGCATTCTGAGTTTCACCCATGTGCTGAAATTCGGAATTTCAGATCTGATAGACATGTAACCAATGGGAGGAGGGAAATTATGGGAGAGATAAAGAAAATCAGGACGGCCTGCCGTGGGTGCCACGGGGGATGCGGCGTCATCGCCCATGTGAAGGACGGCAAGGTGATCAAGGTGGAGGGAGATCAGGACTCTCCACTCAGTTACGGAACCCTGTGCAGTAAGGGCCTGTCTATTTTACAGCTGGCCTACCATCCCGACAGGATCCTCCATCCCCTGAAAAAGGTTGAAGGACGCTGGGAGCGCATATCATGGGATGAAGCCTTAGACACCATTGCAGAGAAATTTCAGCAAATCAAAGAAGAATACGGCCCGGAGCACATCTTGGTTGGCCAGGGAACGGGGCGGGATTATGAAAGTCACCTGTACCGCTTTACCAACCAGCTGGGAACACCCAACGTGCTAACCGCCGGCCATATGTGCTATGTGTCCAGGGTGGCCGCAACCCTGGTGACCCTCGGCAATTTGCCCATCTGCGACTACAGGGGAGGCCCCAAGTTGATTGTGATGTGGGGGTGTAACCCCCAATGGACCAACCCGGATGAATACAAGGGCGTGGATTTCTGGAAGGCCTATAAGAAGGGGGCAAAACTGATTTGCATCGATCCGAGGAAGGGATTTGTTGCCAAGAAAGCGGATCTCTGGCTTCAGGTTCGACCGGGAACCGACACTGCCCTGGCCATGGGGTTTCACCATGTGATCATCGAAGAGGATCTCTACGACAAAGAATTTACCGAGAACTACATCAACGGATGGGATGCCTTTAAGGAGCGGGTCCGGGAGTATACACTTGAACGGGTCCAGGAGATTACCTGGGTCGATAAAGAGCTGATTCGAAAAGCCGCTCGAATGTATGCCAGAATCAAACCCGCCTGCATACATTGGGGGGTCCCCACCGAACAGACCAACAACTGTGCAGACTGCACCCGCACCATGACGGGTCTCATGGCGGCAACGGGAAACCTGGATGCGCCGGGCGGCAACGTCCTCTATGTCAATCCGCCCACACGGACCGTGGCCGAATTCTCCCGCCACCGGGACCTTCCCAAGGAGATGCATGCAAAAAGACTTGGGGGTGATCAGTTCAAATTAGGCGCCCGGGTGGCCTTCATCAATCCGAAAAAAGCATGGGACGCCATCCTGACGGGAGAGCCTTATGAATTAAAGGCCGGATTGTTGTGCGGGTCCAACCCGGTGGTATCCAGGGCCAATGCCCGCGAGGCCTATGACGCCCTGAAAAAACTTGAATTCTTTGTCATCATTGATCATTTCATGACACCTACAGCGGACTTGGCTGACATCTTTCTGCCGGCAGCCACCTGGCTGGAGCAGAACCACGTAGCCGACAACTGGAAACGACACGGCTTTGTGGTTGCCAGACAAAAATGCGTCGAGATCGGCGAGGCCTGGCAGGACCACAAGATCTTCCAGGAACTGGGGAAGAGGATGGGACAGAAATGGTGGGATACGGTGGAAGATGCCTTAGACTATCTGCTCGGACCCTCGGGATTGACCTGGGAGCAGTTCAAAGAAAAAGGTTATCTAAAAGGAGAGATGGTTTATCATAAATACAAGGAAAGGGGGTTTTCCACCCCCACCGGCAAGGTTGAGCTCTATTCAACGATCCTTGAAAAATGGGGATATGACCCCATTCCCAAGTACACCGAAGTCCCGGAGAGCCCCTATTCCAAACCGGACCTTACGGACAGATATCCCTATATCCTCAATGCAGGCCTGCGGACACCCACCTTTTTTCACACGGCAAACCGAAATCAGCCCTGGCTAAGGGAAATCCGTCCCGACCCCTTAGTGGAGATACATCCGGAAACGGCAGAGAAGGAAGGCATCGAGGACGGCCAGTGGGTCTGGATCGAGTCTCCAAGAGGACGGGTTAAGGAACGGGCGAAGTTCAACCGCAACATTGACCCGCGGGTGGTTGTTGCAGAGCATGGGTGGTGGTATCCCGAGATCAAGGAGGAAGGACACGGCTGGGACATATCCAACATCAACCTCCTGACGGACAATGCCTACGAGACCCTGGACCCCGCCATCGGTTCCACCAACTTGAGGGTCTGCCTGTGCAATATATCACCGGTGTCGGAAGCAAATCCGGTTTAAGGATGAGCATCTATTGGAAGAGGACGGCCAAGTACAAGGAAATCTGACATGGATAGACCCCGTGAGCGGGCTGGCATGGCAGGTTGAATCCCCCGGGATGATGAACTGGGCTGAGGCCGTGGGCTATGCGAATTCGCTTATATTGGGGGGATACCACGATTGGCGTCTGCCGGAGGCCAGCGAACTGGAGACACTCCTTGACCGGGATGAACTCCTGGATGCGGCCCGGTATCGCCCATCCATGCGCAAGGAGGTCCCCTTCCGGGATTCCCTCGCCTACTGGTCGTCTACCACTTTTGGAGAGAACACGAACAATGCATGGATTGTGATGTTCGACGGAGGTTATGTCTTGAGCTACAACAAGCGTAACCGTTACCATGTACGTTGTTGTGTAATGGGTTAGACTTGCAAATGAATTCGATAGATCTCGACTCTATTCAGAAGGAGCAAAAGCTATGGGAAAAGTTTCATTGATGTTTTTTAAAAAGGATTGCATGGGATGCCATGCCTGCGAAATCGCCTGCAAGCAGGAACATAAGCTTGGTGTCGGTCCCCGACTGGTGCGTATCATTGAAAACTCGCCTGACTATTATCCCATCTACTGCCACCATTGCGCCAAGGCCCCTTGCAAAGAGGCGTGCCCCGTGGAGGCCATTTCCCGGGACGAACGGGGGATCGTGCTCGTCGACAGTGAAATATGCATCGGCTGCGGCGAGTGCATGGAGGCCTGTCCCTTTGGGGCCATGCAATACGATGATGTCAGGGAAACGGCGGTTAAGTGCGATCTTTGCCATGAAAGGCTGGACGCCGGCGAAGCGCCTGCCTGCAGCAAGGTTTGTCCCACGGGCTGTATAGTCTGGGGAGATACTCAAACCCTTTCCGAAAAGATCCAAGTGGAGTTGGGTCGCTGATCTCGGACCGTTTCTTGCGATGTGCCCTCCAGCATGGTCGTCCGTGAACGAATCGTCATTGCAACGACGTCCACTTGTGGGTTCAGCAACGCATCCCTCTCTTTTTGGGGCCGAGGTTTTTGCTTTCGACATTGTAGGCCGTTTCGACCCACTCACATAAGAGGGACCGGGTGTCTCTCGGGTCTATAATATCTTCTATGCCAAATGCCTCCGCTGTTCTGAAAGGGGATGAAATGGTCAGGTAGGTCTCCTGTAGTTCCTCAAGACAGGCCTCGGGGTCTTCTGCTGACTCGAGCTCTCTTCTGTGGGCCGCGTAGACCCCGCCCTCTACGGGGATATTGCCCCACACGGCAGAAGGCCATGCATATCGCCAGCTCAGCCGAATGCCGCTCTTCTGTGCCCCCCCGGCGACTCCGAAGCATTTACGCAGGTATATCACGGCCATGGGAGTGGTTGCCTGGATGATGGCAAAACTTGCCCTCACACCCTTGCGAATGGTCCCGTGCTCCTCACTCTGTTTTCCAACCGTAAACCCGGGCTGATCCGATAAGTTGACAATGGGAAGATGAAAGGTATCGCACATGTCGATAAATCGTTGATATTTTTCTGCAACATCATAGTTGAAGGAGCCGCCCAGAAAGTTGGGATCATTGGCCAGTACGCCCACGGGATAGCCGTTCAGCCGGGCCAGGGCCGTGATCTGTGATCTGCAAAGATGGATTTATTGTCCAGGACAAGCCTCAATATCTTTCTCATATCGTAAGGCTTCCGAATGTCTTTTGGAATAATGGAAACCAGGTCCTCTTCACGGCGCTCCGGATTGTCAAGCTCCGCATGTTTTTGTTCGGGCATTTCCCACACATTTGAAGGGAGATAGGACAAAAACCTTCCGACCTGATCCAATGCATCTTTTTCATCAACCGCGTCATTGTCCACCACGCCCGTAAGCCGCGTATGAAGCCGGTAGCCGCCTAATTCCTCCTTTGTCATATCCTCCCCGAATGCTGATTTGACAATGGGGGGGCCCCCGACGAAGACATGGGCCTTTTCTCTCACCATCACGGAGAAATGACTCTGGACCATGTAAAGGGCACCGAGACCTGCCACAGAACCAAAACCCGCCGAGACCACCGGTATTTCTGACATGACCTCCACCCGGTCCTGGGCGCATTCATCCCCTGAGCTGGGGAGTTCGGTGTAACCGATCTCCAGGATTTCCCGGATAGACCCCCCTGCCCCCTCAATGAGTCTCACCATGGGGAGCTTCAGGGAACGGGCCATCTTCACAAAGTAGGCCCCCTTACTCTTGTACATCCTCCCGACAGAGGCGCCTTTAATTGTAAAATCGTCACCGTGTACGGCAATCCTTCTCCCTCCGATCCTCCCGATGCCCATCACAAAGGGACAGGGGACCAAGTCCGCGAGCCTGGTTTTGTCCTGCTCATCGTATGTGGGAGCGCCTGCAAGTACACCCCGTTCGCGAAAGGTTTCCGGGTCACACAACAGGTCTATCCGTTCTCTGACCGTCATTTTGCCATGGGCATGTTGTTTCGCGATATTTTTTTCGCCGCCCAACTGATAAGCGATTTTTTTTCTTCTTTTCAGCTCTTCTATTTCACGTCTCCACATGTTCGAGTCTCCATTTAAACATTATGTAAATATGGTCAGCTACCGCAGATCATCCTTGAGACTAACAGTGACTGTTTTTTGGATTTCTCCACTATGGTTGCACTTACGCCCTCGATGTGCTGAAAGCATAAATTACCCGCCTCCTCGAACTTTTTTTGTCGCAGTAGTTCAACTATCTGCTGGTGCTGGCCAAGTGTTTTCTTGACCATCGGTTTGGAAGCCTCCACATTCTCGAAGAAAGAGACGGACAGATCCACAATGACCTTGTGCATCAGGATGATGATCGGATTTTCAGTGATCTCGGCCAACATGGTGTGAAATTCAAAATTAGTGCGGAGTCTTTTGCTGCTTTCGTTTTTCAAAAAATGGGCCTCGGCCCTGTCAATATTCCGGGCCAGACGATCACAGTCTTCCCGGGTAATCTTTGAGGGGATCAGTTCACTTAGTATCTCCCTCTCAAGGGATGCCCTGGCCTTGGCTAAATGGGGAAAGGTCACGTTTGTCATTTTCAGGGCATTTCCTATCTGACTAACAACGGCATCGAGGTCCATTTTCCTGACATAGGCACCCCCGCGACTCCCCTGTCTGACCCCGATAACGCCAAATTGCTCCAGAGAACGGACGGCCTCACGGACGGTGACACGGCTGACCCCAAAGATTTCCCCCAACTCTTTTTCAGAGGGGAGCTTGTCATCAGGCTGGAGGTCGCCCCTGAATATGGCTTCAAGGACCTGGTTCACAATATTTTCATACATACGATTTTGCTTTATTTTTTTAAACATGGCTTTCAACCTCTGAAGAAAGTCTCATTTTGCATTTTTACTGTATTTTTTGCGGATAGCAGCAAATTAAGCTTAATGTTTTATATGTATAATGAACTAACATATTAATGTCAAGCTTTTCGTTTGACATAATCATCAAGAAGATAATAGTATGCGATAGGAAATGATATTTGATTGAAGTGAAATTGTTTTGATTACTAACAGCAGAAAATTGAATTACGTCCCAATGTTAGGGGATGTAAAGTAGATAAATCCGCCGGGCATCTTAAGAGGTCCGGGCATTAAAAAATCGAAGGAAACCGGAGGATCGCACATGGAAATAAAGCAAGTATTTATTGTTGGGGCCGGGCTGATGGGTAGTGGCATAGCTCAGGCCTGCGCCCAGGCCGGCATAGGGGTAGTTTTAAACGATGTCAACCAGGAAGCCATAGATAAGGGGATGAAAAACATAGATTGGTCAGTGGGAAAATTCATTGAAAAGGGAAAACTGACGGAAGAGAAGGAAGTGATCTTAAGACGGATTAAGACGGCCATCGATTTTAGAGGAGCGGCAGAGGTCGATTTGGCGATTGAGGTCGTTTTTGAGAACCTGGAACTGAAGCAGGAGATATTCCGAAAACTGGATGAGTCATGTAGACCTGAGACCTTGTTGGCCAGCAATACTTCCGCCATACCGATAACCCTACTCGGGTCAGTGACCGCACGTTCCAACAGGG
>JAIOSR010000088.1 GCA_021107495.1 Desulfobacterales bacterium
ATATTCCCCTTGCTTGAAGATATAACGGCCTGCCTCGTATTCCTGCATCGCGGTAATTTTTAACATCTTTTCCAACATGTGATCATTTAGTTGGTTCAACAGGACTATGCATCTCAGATCATTTAGGCCGAACATTTGCTCCTCCTCATTGGGCATGCGGCTACACCTGGCCCTTCTGCCTGCAAATCCATTCCACCTTTGACATTTTTTCACCGAATTTCTCACAAAAAAATTCACCTAATTCGTCAAAAAGAACCTTCCATGTTGATTTTCCTGCGTCATGGGCAACCATTATGTTTTCCAAAAGCCGGTCAATCTCCCCTAACTTGTCTTTGGGCAGAAAGGCAATGGAACCTCTACGGATAGAGGTCATGAGCGTATCATAATTCATGGCATGGGCGGTCAGCATAATCGCCGGGATGTTTTTTTCTACGGCCTCCTCTAAGAGTTTCAGACCGTCAACACCCATGATATCAAGGATGGCCAGGTCGTATCTGAACTTATTAATTTTTTCCGATGCTGTGGAATAATCCTTGGCCTTGTCAACTTCCACATTGTCAAGGATTTCCTCGATTGTTGCCAGAACGTCTTCTTCGTCATCCACGGCCAGAATTCTTTTTCCTTCAAGGTAGGGTTTTCCCTCTGACATCTTTGATTCTCCTTTTAAAAAAAAGGCCATGATTTTTAAGCTTTTTTGAAAAAATACACTTTAATACAAATTTTCATGGAACCATCAATCACCTGTCAAGGTTAAAGCTTCCTTAGAAATAGAGGCGCCGCACGGCGCGGCGCCTTTTGCCGGTCAGCCGGAAAAGTCAATCATTTTTCAACCGGATACTTGGCCTTTTCCCAGGCCTTCCATCCTCCGTCAATGCTCACGACGTTTTTGTATCCCATCCGGTCAATACTGCAACAGGACAGGCTGGCCCTGCCGCCGGTCTTGCAATACATGAGTATCCTGGTATTTTTGTCCGGGATTTTCTTGGCAATCTTGAATTCCAGCAGACCCCTGGGGATATTCATGGCACCAGGGATATGACCGGCCTTGTATTCGCCCGGCCCCCTGCAGTCCAGAAAGACCGCACCACCCTTGTCAAATTGGGCCTTTGCCTCGGCCGGGGCAATTTCCGTGATGTTGGATTTGGCCTCCTTGACCAGGTCCTTTTTTGTCATATCCTTGGCCAATGCCAGTGGGGCATTAAGTGCAAAGGCTACTCCGATCATAAAGGCAATTATAAAAACAAGGTTCTTTCTTTTCATCAGACTACCTCCTTATTGCTAATCCTCAAATAATTATTCAAATTTTATACTTATATGCCCGCTAAAATATTCCTTCACCCCCTTTCAAAAGATGTAATCGACAAAAAAACCCTTTCTTTTCACTTCTATAGGGAGGGGAGCTATATTGAGTAGATTTTCTTTCCTTCATCACATGTTACAGCCAAAACAATCCTGGCGGGTGATTGCATTACAGGGTAAAACGGCCAGCAAATTGTGACTTTTTTTGTTCGGGAAATATTTTCGAGGGGCATGATGGGGATGGAGGTCCACATTTTAATCCCAACGCCTCATTATTTATTGCTTTTCGTAAGAAGGAGCCCACACGTATGACAGGCGAGAAAAGCAACAAGGATAAAGAAATTTTTAATACAACAGAATCAAATAATTCAGCAACTACCACCAGGAGATGACTTTATCGTTTTCGAAGATTGCATCGATGAGCTTTTCATAATCCGTCTGCTCGTCATACAGCGGAAACTCGGAAGTCTCGTTCCCTTCCGAAAGGATTCCCATCAGGGTTTTGGTGTTGTCGGCCGGCTCTGATTTCAGTATATGCAGCAATTTCATTTTGAACTCCTAAAAAGGTACGATGAGATCCATTTCTTTCAGTTTATTGCCGATTTCTTCGAGGCTCAGATACTGAAAGCCATGCTGATCCGCGTTTACTTTATTATTGGAAAAATATTCGCATTCCATATCCTCCAACCATTCCAGATTCTCTTTGTATTCGTCGGTCATATCCACTTCAATGTCTATGACAAACATATAGGAGTAAAAATTTTCCACTGCCAGGCCAAGGGTGGAACGTGATCCCTCCCAGAGGTCCTCTTTTTTTCGCACCAAAAAGGCTACATGCTTGACGTCTTCCATCTTTAGTATTTCCTCCTAAAATGTAACGTAGCGGTCACATTCCTCAACCAGTTCGCCGTTCCTGGCCTGGGTCGCATAATCTTTTTCCCCAATCCCGACGACGGGTGGCTTCAAGTTATGGCTTTCAAAACCCACATTGCACAGGGACATCTTGGCAAGACCTTCAAGTTCTCCGAACCGGGGATCCTGGGTCAAAAGGGTGCCCAAATGGCTGAAAAAGATCGTTATCTCCACGTCCTCCTTTTTCTTGGCCGCCTGGCACAATTTGATTACCTTTTCAAGGTGCTCATTAGAACTCACAAAGACTCCCAAGGATTTGGCCATGTTATAACTCCTTTGTTTAAAATCAGGTCAAATATTATTTGATTGATAAAAATTAAATGCAATCAGCAAAGATGAGAAAGCGACTAAGATGTTACGTACCTGCGGAATTGTTATTTATTAAAGTTGCTTTTTTATCGGCAATTCGCAATCCGAAATCCCATTCACCAGAACTCCTATTTCAACTTTAGGTAAAACCGGGTGAAGCCGTCATCCTCTTTTTCTCCGAGGTACTCATGCCCGTTCTTTGTGGCAAAACCGGGAAGGTCGTTTTTAGTGCCTGGATCCGTTCCCAGGATTTCGATGATCTGGCCCGAGCTCATCTTTCCTACGGCCTTTTTCGTCTTTAGAAGCGGCATGGGGCAGCTCAGTCCTCGACAGTCCAATGTTTCATCCGGTGTAATGTCATCTACCATATCAAAAGCCTCCTTATATTGTTTTTGTTACCATATCTAAATCTGATTTATATTTCTACTATGAATTTATCTGTTTCCTCGTTCCATGTGGCAATGAGATAATAAGCACAAAGGACCAGGAACAGGACTACTAACGCCCATTTATAGGACAGGTAATTCGGCAGAAACACCCGGCTGCCTATCAGAGATGTAAAGCCTTCCGAAGATTTAATCAGGGCTTTAAACAATGATGTGGACAGGCAAAAACAGATGACCGCTATAATGAGTTTGACCTGCCCTTCACCGGCCCTCCAGACCGATCCGCTTCCACAACCCCCGGACAATAACATGCCAAAACCGAAGACAATGCCCCCCACCAGGCTTCCAAACCAAAATGTCTGGGTCACATAGACTTCCTCTCCTCTCAGTCCGGTCCATTTGAGGGCAGCAAAGCCTAAAATGCTTATCATCAGGCTGATGGCAATGGCCCTTGCCACCTCTCCTTCACCGGTCATGAAAGGGTCTCTGAAACCCCGGACAAAACAGAATCGGCATCTTTGAATGATCACGCCGAATGCAATGCCGCAGAGGAGAAGACCGCCTATTTTTGTAAGGGCCTGCCGGGTGTAAAGCCATGCGCATATGATGGCAATAATGAAGACTGCCACACCTAAATATGGCTCCACATCAAGCCAATTGAAGGCATTTTTTTTCTTCTTGGCCCCACTTCCACCGGACGCCCCTGACGGCAGGTGCTCCAGTTCCCAGTATATATAACGAAGCCCAAGGTATGCGCCTACGAATAAGCCCACCATCATGGCAAGCCCGCCAAAGGAGAGGGCACTAAGGGCCGAATAAAAACCGCCCACGTTGCATCCGCCGGCCATGGCCGCCCCGATACCCATGAGTGTTCCACCCACAACACCCTTTATAAGTTCCAGGGGA
Source organism: Desulfobacterales bacterium (assembly GCA_021107495.1). GTDB lineage: Bacteria > Desulfobacterota > DSM-4660 > Desulfatiglandales > Desulfatiglandaceae > JAIOSR01. Next base: position 3,813 of record JAIOSR010000088.1, read on the forward strand.
GGGGCCATTCGAATGGCGAACTGCTTGGACATGAGCGCGGCCCCGAAGGCTCCCCACAGCAATCCCAAAGTCAGGATCGAATTCGTGGAGATCAGCGGAGAGACCGGCTGGTGGTGGTAAATGCCCACGAGATTGAAAAACCAGTCTCCCCAGTTCCTGAGCCCGCCTGCAACTCCCCACGGCCTGGCCCAGGCAAAGGTGATTACACTCATAATACCGATCAATAGTCCCCCAAGCCATATGGGCCAGTTCTTCATAAAAACGGTTTGATAGCCCTGTTTCAGGAGTCCAAACATTACACTGTTTTCATTTTGATCATTCATGATCAATGTATCTCCCTGAGGTTAGCAGCCTTCCTCTTCTTCCTCTTCAATTTTTTCCTTTTGGGCGGGGCCTGCCCGGGGAGGTGGTGGGGCGGACGGAATGGTTTTGCCGGGGCTCATTTCGCCTCTTACGGAGACGTCCGGTGCAATGAGATTTGCATTTTTCTCCACCTTTTCGGCTAACCCGAAAACCATCGCCATATCATAATAGCGCCAGGCTAAAGTGGAAGAGGGATCGGCCAGTATGGCCCTTCGAAAGTATCCCTTGGCATCCAGATACTTTCCCCTTTGATATGCCTGCTTGCCAAATGCGAGCATTTTGGCACAGAGAGCCTTATCAGGAACAAATCGTTGGGGCTCTTCACAAGCGGTCTTTTGGGGAATGCAAAGGATTGCGTTTAACAGTAGTGCTAAAAACAGGAAAGGGAGGATTTTTTGCTTCATAACCTAGTCCTCTGAAAAACAGGTTATTGCCAAAAAACTTATATTTTCATATCCTTAGAATAAGAATTTATTGAGGGGATTAGGCTGAAAAATGAACCTTTTGCAAAAATAATGTTAGGCTTTCAGGTTACTTTGATGTCTTTATGTAGACGTAGTCCTAATTCAGTAAATGATTTAGTCCTACATTGCTTGTGCAATTTTGTGAGTGCCTTGGGATAACCAACATTTTTAGCAACGAACGAATCGCCAAAAGGTCCTTAAATGTAGTAAGGATGATGATAGGATCGTATCTCTTTTTTGAATTTTTAAATATCTCAAAGTCGGATGTGTGTCAAGATATAAAACTTTATCTTGAAAGAAAAATACCTTGACAATCCCTTTTGCGCTTGACATTTTACGTATACTTTTGTCTTGGTTATCGATCCTTATATTTAGAAACTTTCGCCATTATTCCGGGTAGCCATGAACGGATCATTGTTGACATTCCTAAAAGGTGGAGTCCATCCCCCTGAATCAAAGGAACTTACAGAGCACCTGCCAATTGAATCCATGCCCCTTCCTGCAACCGTGGAGATCCTTCTAAGCCAGCATTTTGGTGCGCCCTGCACGCCCCTGGTCAAAAAGAAAGATGAGGTAGTTGAGGGTGACATGATCGGAGAGGTAAAGGCGGGTCTCGGGGCCGGCATCCATAGCAGTGTCACCGGAAAGATAAAAAATATAGCCACTTCCGCACATCCCATATCAGTGAGCGCCTCATCCGTTGTTATCCAGACGGATTCGGAAGCCGGGCCCAGAGAGTATACACCCTGTAAATGGATGGATCTTTCAAGGGATGAATTGCTCGGCAGAATAAAAAGGGCCGGAATTGTAGGGATAGGCGGGGCCGGTTTTCCCACCCATGTGAAGCTTTCGCCGCCACCTGAGGCCAAGGTGGACACCTTGATCATAAACGGAGCGGAATGCGAGCCTTATCTGACCACGGATCACCGCGTTATGCTTGAACACCCTGACCAGGTTATTGAGGGGGCTAAGATACTCTCGATCATATTAGGGCTAAAGGAATGTCATATAGGTATCGAGGCGAACAAGCCGGATGCCATAGAGGCATTGCAAAAGACGGCTAAGGAGTCTTCCAACGGTTTTCGCATATTAGTTGATTCCTTGAAGGTCAAATATCCCCAGGGTTCCGAAAAGCAGCTTATCGAGAGCATTACCGGCCGGCGGGTCCCCGGCTTCGGGCTTCCCTTTGACGTGGGTGTGATCGTACAGAATGTGGGTACGACCAGGGCCGTTTACGATGCGGTGGTGCTCGAAAAGCCCCTTTACGAGAAGGTAATCACCATATCGGGAAGAAGTATTAACCGGCCCGCAAATTTGCTGGTCAGGGTCGGTACCAAGTTAAGCGATATCGTCTCCTTTTTGGGCGGGACAAAACCGGAGTTGTCCAAGGTTTTGATGGGCGGACCCATGATGGGTTTTGCCGTATCCACCCTTGATATGCCGGTGACCAAAACGACCTCCGGCGTCCTTTTCCTTACAGAGGAAGAGATAGACATTCGCCCCCATGGCCAGTGCATCCGTTGCGGGTGGTGCCTGGATGCCTGCCCCATGGGTCTTTCGCCAAATGAGATTGCCATCTATGTGGAAGCGGGACGTGCAGAAGATACCTCCCAGTTCGGAGTGTTTGAGTGCTTTGAGTGTGGCTGTTGCGCCTTTGTATGCCCGGCCAAACGGCCCCTTGTGCAATTTATTCGCCTTGCCAAAATGAAGGCTAAAAAGTAATAAAAATCCCGAAGCTATTTATCTAAGGAGTAGCGTCATCGAAGAACAGGTAAAAGAGAGCACCCTTCCGGTGTCCGAGTCCCCTTTGTGGACCGTCTCTATTTCTCCGCATGTGAAAAGCAGGGAATCGGTGGAAAAGATTATGTGGACCGTGGTGGCCTGCCTGCTGCCCCCGCTCATCTTGTCTGTCTTTATCTTTGGCCTGCAGACCCTCATTATTACACTGATCAGCGTCATAAGCTGTGTTGCCACAGAGGCGATTTCTCAGAAACTCCTTAATCGCCCCATAACCATCAGAGATGGGAGTGCCGTGATTACAGGGCTTCTGATGGCCTATATTATACCGCCCGGCGTGCCATACTGGATTCCCATATTAGGTGCAATAATGGCCATTTATGTGGCCAAACACCTCCTGGGCGGCATCGGGTTCAACATTTTCAACCCCGCCCTGATCGGTAGAGCCTTTCTGCTGGCCTCTTTTCCGGTTGCCATGACCTCGGCCTGGCTTACACCCATTCGCGATGCGGCAGTCTTCAAATATATGGGTACGGGAATAGACGCGGTCTCCACTGCAACACCGCTCTATGTGCTGAAGCATTACGGCATGGCGGCAGTTCTTGAAAAATTCGGGTCCCTGTCTACTATTTATGGTGATTTTTTTATTGGCTGGCGTCCCGGGTGCATTGGCGAGACATCCGCTCTGCTGCTTCTTATCGGTGGCATTTATCTCCTGTACAAGAAATATATCACCTGGCATATACCGATCTCGGTGATCGTATCTGTGGGTTTTTTTACCTGGGTATTTGGCGGGGAGAAGCTATTTACGGGCAACCCTTTACTGGCAGTTCTTTCCGGCGGTGTCATATTAGGGGCCTTTTTCATGGCCACCGATTACGTGACCTCTCCGACCCAGAAAACAGGGAAGCTTATTTTCGGTGCCGGTGTGGGTGCCCTGACCGTTCTTATTCGCCTGAAAGGCGGGTATCCGGAAGGGGTCTGTTATGCCATCCTGCTCATGAACCCGCTCACTCCCGCCTTTGAGACATGGTTCAAACCCAAACGTTTTGCGCCGCCAAAGGGTGCTGAAAAATGAAGGAAATAATACGGATAGTCGTCAGCCTGACCGTTTCATGCATCGTTGCCGCCTTTGTTATGGGCACTGTTTTTGCCATCACTGACAAGGCAAAAAAACATAATGAGCACCTCAATGTCCAGGAAACCGTACTCGGTTTGTTGGGATAAAACAAGGCAAACCCCGCGCCCTCAGATCTGAAGCTTTTTACCATGTACCGGTATATTATTGAAGATGAGAAAACCAAAAATTTGGGGTACATGGTACCTGTTGCCCGTGAAGACATTGAAGGTTATGAATTGTTGGTTATTAACCTGAAAGGGGAGTTTGTAGAGCGTCTCAGTCTGGATATACCACCGGAAAAGGTCGCAGAGGAACCCGACCGAAAATCGGCATTGAGGGCCGTGATAAAGCCACCCAGGACTTTTACGTATGCGGATTCCACCATTATCGCCAAATTGGGAGGTAAGCGCTTGGCCTATCTCCTTCCCGGGGAATTTCCCGGTTTTAAGACCTTTATTGAAGTTATGTTGGCGCTGGATCCCTCTTTCAAAATAATGGGTCTTGAGATCATGGAACATGAGGAGGACCCCGGTCTGGGCGGTGAAATTGAGCAGGCATATTTCAAGAACCAGTTCAAGGACAAGTCCTTTGAAAAAGTCAAGAAACTCAAGGTGGTCAAGGAACCTCTTCCGGATGAATACTTTAGATATCTGGAAGTAGATAAGACAAAAGAAGGCCTGATATCCAGGAAAGAGATTGAGGAGATAAAGGGCAAGTATCAGGACAGGGACATCTATGCCCTGACAGGCGCGACCATTTCGAGCCGGTCCGTGACGGTGGGTGTTAAAAACATTATCAAGAAATTTGCCTATCGCATAAATATACTGGATCGCGCCATTGCCGGCCAAAAAATTCCTGTGGCGTTTTGATATTCAGTTGAATGGTTGATGAATTTGTAAAAAGTCATCAATTAGACGACACAGTAAAAACTTCAGATGTAAGGCGCGCGAGTCTTTAGGAATGAGGCGTACTTAGAGGTACGTCGGAATGACTAAAGATGAAGCGCAACGCAGCAGGTGAACTTTTTACGAAGCCGTCAGTAGTTGAAGGAGACAACATTGCCAGCCACAACAAAGACAAACTCCCAGTTGGTTATTAACGGCATATTGAACGAAAACCCCATTTTTCGTTTAGCCCTTTCCATGTGCCCTGCCGTGGGAATCAGTACGTCCGTTATGAACGGCCTTCTACTCGGAATAGCCGTGCTTTTCGTGCAGGTCTTCTCAAGTTGTACCATATCGGTCATCAGGAACTATATTCACCCTAAAATCCGGATCCCCACTTACACCTTGACCATTGCCACGTGGGTGACGGTCATAGACCTGGTTCTGGCCGCTTATATGCCCGCGGCCTATAAAGAAATGGGTATCTTTGTGAAACTGATCGTGGCCTTTGCCATTATCACCATGCGGCTCGAAATGTTTGCCTGCAAGAACTCGGTTCCCGCATCTTTCTGGGATGGTGTGGGCATGGGGTTAGGGTTTATGTTTGCAATGATGACTCTCGGTTTCGTCAGGGAACTTCTGGGTATGGGCACGCTTTTTGGCTACGACATTCTGGGTTTCAAGCCGCTCCTTTTCTTTGTTCTCCCGGCAGCCGGTTTCTTTTGTGTAGGCATTATGATGGCCATATACAATTATGTTGAACTGGCCTATAACCGGAAAAAGAAGGGCTAAAGAAATATGAAAAATTTTAGACGGGAATATCTGATTTTAAGCATTTTAGCTGTTCTGGGACTTATCCTATTGGGCGGGTGTAAGCCGGAACATCGATTTATAAAAAAGACGGCGTTCAAAGATATCAATAGTATCGTCATTACCTTTGCAGGTCCCGTTGATGAGGCATGGGCAAAAAATACCTCAAATTACAGTATTTACGAAAAACCGGACCCTGACATAAAATTGAAGATAGGGCAGGTGAGCATCAGCCCGGACAAAAGGACGGTTGTCTTAACTTTTGAGGAAGACCTGAATCAGGATCAGCCCCATATCCTGAACATAAGCGAAATCATATCCGAGGGAAAATCCCTGGGCACGGCGTTCGTAAAAGTGAAAAAGCTTTACTTCGGATATCTCTTTTCCATTCTTATCGGGGCCATGATCATCAATAATTTTGTGTTTGCCAAATATTTGGGGTTATGCGTATTTTTCGGGACATCTCAGAAGAAATCGACTGCCGTGGGCATGGGCATTACATTTACCATCGTTATCGTTTTCAGCGCCATGATGGCGTGGTTTCTTTACCAGTTCGTTCTCAAACCCTACAGGCTCGACTTTCTGCAGATCGTTGTTTTTATAGGACTGGTATCTCTGTCGGTTCAGGCCGTGGATACTATTTTGAGAAAGGTAAACCCGGCACTCTTCAAGGCCTTCGGGGTGTACTTAGTTCTCGTAATTGCAAATTGTATCGTTATCGCGGTCCCGTTGATTCTTGCGGACAATGAATACAACGGCTGGGAGAGCCTGATGCTTGCCCTTGGCGCAGGGCTCGGGTTTTTGATCGCCCTTTTTCTGATGTCGTCCGTACGTGAAAGGCTGGATCTTGCCAATGTTCCAACTACATACCGTGGCCTGCCCATCGCCTTCGTGGTTGCGGGCCTGTTTGCCCTGGCATTTATGGGCTTTTCCGGTATGTCGATTTTTTAGGAGTTCAAATGGACCCTGTACTTATTAAAATGGCCTTATGCGGATTAGCCGTACTGGGTTGTATCGGCCTTTTTTTTGGAATCGGTCTTGCCCTTGCGGCCCACAAGTTTGCCGTGGAGGTCAATCCCAAGGTCGAGGAAGTACTGGAGGTGTTAGCCGGGGCTCAATGAGGGGGCTGCGGCTTTGCCGGGTGCGAAGCTTATGCGGAAGAGGTGGTAAATAATCCTGATGTCCCGCCCAATCTCTGTTTTCCGGGAAAAGCTGAAGTGGCTGCAATGGTGGCAGAGATCACCGGCAAGAAGATGGCGGTGCTGGAAGATGTAATCGCCGTCATACGGTGCTCTAAGGTTGAGGGCCAGGTCCGGGAAAAAGAACACTACATCGGTCATGTTTCGTGCACCGGTGCTAACCTGGCCTTTGGTGGTCCCATGGCATGCCAGTACGCGTGCGTTGGCCTTGGTGAATGTGCCGAAGCCTGTCCTTTTGATGCCATTACAATGAAGGATAATTTTCCGGTGGTGGACCCCGAACTTTGTGTGGGATGTGGGACCTGTGTGCGTACCTGCCCCAAGAAAATTATTGAATTGATGCCTTTAAAGGCGAGGGTATGGGTCCCATGCAGTACAAAAGATCCTGGCAAGGCGGTAAAACAGTTGTGCCAGGTGGGTTGCATCTCCTGTAAAATGTGCGTCAAATCCTGCCCTGCCGAGGCCGTCACATTAGAGGATAATATCGTAAAGATTGACCATAAGAAATGCATGGAGTATGGTCCGGAGTGTGAGGAGATATGCGTGGAGAAATGCCCACGGAATATCTTCCGTCATTTCCGTTCAGAAGAAAAAACCGTGCAGCAGGTAAAAACTGCCGCTGCCTGAGAAGTGAAATTGAGGAGGAACACCATGGAAAAACAAAATTCCCTTGGCCAAATACCCGGGACCATGAACCGGAGGTCCTTCTTGAGGCTTTCCGGCATGCTTGGTTTGGGTCTGGCTTCAACAGGGATCATTCCTGTCTCGGCCGAGGCAGTCAAATTCAACCGTAAAATGTATAAGGTCTCCAAGACCCGATTAGCCATGGGAACTTTTGTCTCCATGACCCTTGTTCACACATCTAAAGACAAGGCGGAAGAGGCCATGGGGCTGGCCTTTGAAGAAATTGACCGTTTGTCTCGATCCATGAGCCGTTTTGATGACAGGACGGCAGTGGCCCAGCTAAACAAAGAAGGCTTCATTAAAGACGTTCCGCCTGAAGTTGCAGATGTAGTTTCCAGTTCAATGGACTATTACCGAAACAGTCATGGCGCCTTTGACATGACTGTAAAACCGATCGTTGATCTCTTTAAAAAGAGCTTTGAAAGCGGGAAAGGGTCAAGGCCGGGCGAGACGGAATTAGAGAAGGCCATTGAACTAGTGGGTTCGGACAAGATCGAACTGAAATGGCGAACCCTAAGCTTTAAAAAGCCCGGCATGGGGATTACGTTGGACGGAATCGCAAAGGGCTATATTGTTGACAGGGCATCCGGTGTGATTGCCGGGCATGGGATAAAGAATCATCTCATCAATGCAGGCGGCGATATCAGGACCATGGGCGTCAAGAAGGACAGGAAGCCCTGGACCGTGGCCATACAGGATCCCCTGAAAAAGAAGAAGTATCCGGACATCATCCACATGACCAACGGCGCCGTGGCCACCTCCGGAAACTATGAGGTCTATTATGACCGGGAAAAGATGTTCCACCATATCGTGGATCCCAAAACAGGACTCTCACCCGAGTTGAGCACAAGCGTATCGGTTTTGGCCAACACGGCCATGGACGCGGACGCCCTCTCAACGAGCGTTTTTGTCATGAATCCCACTGCCGGGACCCGGTTCATTAACTCACTTCCCGGATGTGAATGCCTGGTTTTGGGCAGGGAGGGTAACAGATTTAAATCTCAGGGATGGAAGAGCGCGGCCATATAAAGGCCCTAATTCTTTCCGCTTGTTTTAATAATCCAGGGAGGGTAAAGTGCCTGCATGGCACGCCCTCCTTTTTTTTGACAGATACTGTGCTTAAGCCCTGTCAGGTTTCCCTGCCATCTGTTTCTTGTAGATTTGATAATACTCAAAGACCTTTTTTATGTAATACCGGGTTGCCTTGAAGGGCGGGATGCCCTGATACTGCCTGACCTTCCCGGTACCCGCATTGTATGCCGCAAGGGCCAGTTTGATGTCTCCGTCAAATCGATTAAGTAGCTTTTTGAAATACCCGACACCCGCGTTGATATTGTGCTTTGGGTTGAAGATGTCTTCCACTCCTAACTCTTCGGCGGTTGCCGGCATCAACTGCATGAGACCCTTTGCACCTACCTTGGAAATCGCCCTTGGATCGTACCCGGATTCGGCCATAATGATGGCCTTTACAAGGGCAGGGTCAACCTGGAAGCGATTGGCCGCTTTAAGGATAATCGGGTGGAACCGTTGCTCCGGCTTTTGTTCGAGGCCCTTGATAAAATCCTTTTCGGGCAGGGGTGTGAGAGCCCCGGCTTCACAGATTAAAGGTTGTTCAACGACCGTATGGGTGCTGTTCCGGCCCTCATAAAGGGGAGGTCCGGCTAAAACCAGAATCATTGACACGATGAAAAGCCAGCGGGCCAGGCCTTCTGAAAAAAGGTCTGAGGATGAAGCTGTATACATTTTTTTACTTCCTTCTTGAAAAATATCTGCTTCGTAGACGTATAAACGGTGAACCTTTGAACCGTGAACGCTTACGCTGTTTTTTTATGTTGCCTTTAGAAGCGTAACTCCGTGGTATGCTTATCCCGGAAATGGGTATCCTGTTTTTAGAGCCAAGCATAAAACATAATTATGTTAGTTTAAAAGTCAACTGTCGGACATTATATAACAATATATCTTGTGCGTCAACTGATATCAGACACAATATATTGTATTTGGAATCAGCTTAGCCATTGCGATATGAATTTAGAGGAGGGATCATGGACCAAAATTCCGCTATTGCCGTCGTGGGGACATTCGACTCCAAAGGTGAAGAACATCTTTTTATAAAACAGGCCATTGAGCGAAGGGGCCTGAAGGTTTTTACTATTAATGTGGGGACAAAAGGTCCTTCACCTTTCACTGCGGATCTGGACCTGTATGGAGAGGTGATCAAGGGTAAAAACATCGTTGATCGTGATGAGGCCATCGAGGGGATACTCACTCGGGCGCGGGAAGTGATTGAAGAGCAGTACAAAAAGGGTGAAATCCTAGGGATGATCTCTGCCGGAGGGGGGACCGGGACCCACATCGGAACCGGCATCATGCGTGTGCTTCCGTTAGGGGTTCCAAAGGTCATGGTATCTACCGTGGCATCCCGTGATATGGCGAAAACCGTGGGGACCAGGGACATAACCATGATGCACAGTGTTGTGGATCTCCTTGGAGTAAACAGCATCTCCGGCGGAGTTCTGGACAGGGCGGCCGGGGCCGTTTGCGGCATGGTGCAGAACCAGTGGAAAGCCAAAAGTGAGAAAAAGCGTATCGCCCTTACCATGTTCGGGTTTATCACGAAGGCTGCTGAATTGATAAAAGAATATTTGGAGGAGATGGGATATGAGGTTATCGCCTTTCACGCCAATGGCACAGGGGGCATGGCCATGGAAGAACTGGCTGCAGAGGGATATTTTCAAGGTATTCTGGACTTGGCCACACACGAATTGGCCGACGAATTGATGGGTGGTTATTGCCGGGGAATCGGCCCTCAACGGCTGGAACCGGTTCAAGGACGTGATATTCCCCGTCTGGTTGTGCCCGGGGGATTGGATTGTGCGGTCCTTGAGTTTACGCGGGAGACTATACCGGACCGGTTCAGGGATCGAAAGATCTTCTTCTACGATTTTCGATCGGCCATCCGGCTTAACGAAAAGGAGACCCGGATCCTGGCAGGCCAGTTGGCAGACAAACTCAATGGCGATATGGGTAACGTAAAAGCCCTTATCCCTTATGGAGGATGGTCGGAGGCGGATCAAGAAGGCGGACCATTGTTTGATCCGGTTATGCGTGATTCATTCGTGCAAACATTCAGACAGTCCCTTAACCCCCGAATCGAGATCAAAGAAGCGGACCTACACATCAACGATTCTTCCTTTGCCAGACTTGCCGCGACCATTATGGATGAAATGCTGCAATAAGATCATTAGGATCATCTTCCGATTAGTTGATCGATGATCAGGATTCAATGATCCTTTCCCGCTGATAACAGGAAACCGGCTGCGAGATATCAGTGACCTACCTTTCGATTTGGTTTCATGAGTAAATAGACGCCTCTTCAAACATAACGGCATAAGAATGGGACACCGTTTGAATTTTTGTAAAAATGAATAAAAGTCAAACGGAAACCCCATTAAGTTCTTTAAAACCTTCATAGGCCGAAACATACTGCCAAACCGAAGTGTTATCCGATTTCGGATGTCATAATGCACTAATAAAACAGCCGCTTTTTGTGAGTCGATTTCAACGTTGTGCGGGCAAAAACAAAGGCAAAGAAGACTAAATCACAAAACCGCATTGACAAATGATATCGCCGATAGTATCATTTTATAGTGAGCAAAATTGAAAAACTATTGAATAAGATGCGAAACAATCCGCTCGATTGGCAGATTGAAACTCTGAAAGATATTGCAAAACGATTTGGCATTGATTGGCGACAACCCGGTACCAGCCATGTGACTTTTCGCCATAATAACGGAGCAAAACTTTCTGTTCCTGCCCGTAGGCCTATTAAGGCAATATACATTAAGAAATTTTTACGTCTTTTAGACGAAGGTGAAGGAGAATAAAGCCATGACTGGACAACCTAAATATCCATTTGAAATTAGGTCTCTTTCCCAGGATGAAGGTGGCGGGTATCTCATATCCTTTCCTGACTTGCCGGGCTGTATATCGGATGGTGAGACAATAGAGGATGCAATAATGAATGGCATTGACGCCGTACATTCATGGGTTGAAACTGCTAAAGAATTTAACGACCCCGTTCCAGAACCTGGCAGTAGCCAGGCAAGTGGCCGTTTTGTCCAACGTCTTCCAAAGAGCTTACATGCTCGACTTTCTGCACGTGCCAAACAAGAAGGTGTAAGCATGAATGCCCTTGTCACTTCAATTATTGCAGAGTCGTTGGGCAGAAGAGAAACTCATCCATAATACAACATGGGCATCGAGAGAAAGAGTATATAAGGGCTATACCCGCATTGCGCTAATTAAGAAATTTTTCAACTATTGTTACCTATCTCATTTTTAATTTAGCCACGTTTAAAATAAAACTAAATTAAAGCGTAGATTTTCCCAATGAAAAACAAGCAATCATTTAAAGAAGTTGAACAAACAGTGAAGGCGTTGGGATACGATAAAGGGAAGTTACAGGCCTTTATTGAAATTTTTGACAACATCTTAGGTTCGGTTCGTGGACCCTTAGTGGTGCTTGATTCTGATTTGAAGGTTGTAAAGGCCAATCATTCATTTTACCGTACCTTCAAGGTTAACCCGGAGGGAACAGAGGGGACATTAATATATGACCTTGGCAACCGGCAATGGGATATCCCAAAGCTCAGAGAATTACTCGAAGATATCCTTCCCCGGAATTCCGAATTTAATGACTTTGAGGTGGAACATACCTTTGAGACCATAGGCCTAAAGATAATGCATCTGAACGCCAGACAAATTTACAAAGAGTCTAAGCAGACCCGGATGATCCTCCTATCCATCGAGGATGTGACCGAGCGTGAATATTATAAAAGACATCTTGAGGAACTTGTTGAAAAGCGAACTGCCGAAATCAGAATAGCAAGGGAAGAAGCGGAAAAAGGCAAACAAATCGCTGAAGCCGCACTTTTCGAAATAAAGAAGTTAAAAGACCAACTTGAAGCTGAGAGAGCGTATCTACAAGAAGAAATCAAGCTGGAATACAACCATGAGAACATTATCGGTCAGAGTGATGGGCTCAATTACGTGCTCTATAAGGTTGAACAAATTGCCCGCAGCAATACAATCGTCCTGGTCCTTGGCGAGACTGGAACCGGCAAAGAGCTGGTCGCCCGGGCCATTCACGGTTTGAGTTTGCGCAAAGAGCGAGCCCTGGTGAAAGTGAATTGCGCCGCACTGCCTTCAAACCTTATCGAAAGTGAGCTTTTTGGTCATGAGAAAGGTGCTTTCACCGGTGCCCATACCAGACACTTGGGGCGATTTGAGGTCGCCGACGGTGCCACCCTTTTTCTGGATGAGATTGGCGAGTTACCCCTGGAATTGCAATCCAAGCTGCTCAGAGTGGTGCAGGATGGTGAGTTTGAACGGTTGGGCAGTTCCCATACGATCAAGATCGATGCGCGGATCATTGCGGCTACAAATCGCGAACTGGAAGAGGAGGTCCGCAGGGGCCTGTTCCGTGAAGATCTCTGGTACCGTTTAAATATTTTCCCTATTACCATGCCGCCGCTCCGGGATCGGTTGGATGACCTTCCGCTTCTTGTGGACTTTTACGTCAAAAAGATCTCCAAGCGGATTGGCAAGTCGATTGAGATCATCCCGACAAGCGTCATGAATGCCTTGCAGAATTATCACTGGCCCGGCAATGTCCGGGAACTGGAAAACGTCCTCGAACGGGCGGTGATTAACTCCTCGGGACCCAAGCTGCGCCTGGTGGATGAACTGAAGAAGCCGCAAAAGGACTTATCGACTACACAAAAAACGCTGGAAGCGGTTGAGCGCGACCATATTGTGCGGATACTTGATCAAACTCAATGGAAGGTCAGCGGAAAAGGCGGGGCGGCCGAGATCCTTGGGCTCAACCGCAGCACGTTGCGCGCCCGAATGCGAAAGCTCGGTATTCTCAAGCCATAAAACCTGGGAATTCTGTTTTTCATCCGATCCATGATCTGCGTGGAAACATAAAACCGGGCCATACACAGACTTCCGAAGATAGAAAGCCTGAGACGATTTTCCTGAATACGCGTCTGTTTTTTGTGACCGGTTTCAAGCCATTTTCTGTCCGTTCATATACCCTCTCCAAGCATCACTCACTTTACCTGAAAGACGCCAAAGTCGTGGTCATATTTGACCATTTGCCATATATGACCACTATTTCGTGTCATCCCGCCCTCCTTCAGCAACCTTTCGAGTTTGAATACTCATTGACAAATCAATATGTTGGATCAAATAAGGTTGCACTTATCCAGTCTGGCACGAAGTTTGGATATATAATAATGCAATGTTTGATTTTTTTGACGGCAGACAGGACGTAGAGATTTCTGAATTTGGGAATATACCGTGACCTAAACCTTTGATGGGACTTTCCCGGAAAGGATGGCTTCCGTGATTATCATGAGGATTACAATGAAGGCACTCATGGAGAAACGAACGGAGATGATGCAAACGTTTCTCTCCATGATTGAGCCGGTGGGAAGGGAGAAGGGATGTCTGAACTATGACATCTTTTGTGATCTGGAAGACAACCAGGTTTTCAGCCTTATCGAGGAATGGGAAACCCGTGAAGACCTGGACCGTCATATACGGTCTGAAAGATTCAGTGTTTTGCTCGGGACAAAAAGCCTTTTAGCCAGACCGTCGGAAATTAACATCCATACGGTCTCCCATTCGGAAGAGGAGGAGGTCGTCAATGCCTTCAGGGGCAAGGGAACCTCTAAAAATAACTTTTAAAATGAGCAAGGATAATTTTGATATGTAAAGGAGAGACTATGAGAACCTTGATGATTTATCCGGAGTACCCGGCCACCTTTTGGAGTTTCAAATACGCCCTCAAATTCATTCGCAAAAGGGCGGCCCTGCCTCCCCTGGGCCTTCTGACAATAGGAGCAATGCTGCCCAGAGAATGGCCTAAGAAGTTGGTTGATGTGAATGTGACTAAACTCAATGACAAAGACCTGGCATGGGCTGATTAGCTTTTAATTAAACCTCGGGCTATGCCCGAGCGACCCTACAAGGTTCGACCGTTTCGGCGAGAAAGAAGATATGCTAATAGGCACTTCCTCAGGGAAAGCTCCCAAAGGGACAGGAGGAAGCACCTATGAGAGATTGGAAGACCTTATCACATGTAAAATGGGAATGTAAATACCACATAGTATTCGTTTCAAAGTATCGACACAAAACGATATACGGCCAAATAAGAAAGCAGATAGGTGGTATAATCAGGAACTTGTGCAAGCAAAAGGGGATTGAGCTGCTTGAGGGACATGCGATATCAGACCATGTCCACTTATGTTTGAGCATTCCCCCGAAATTCAGTGTTTCAAATACAATCGGGTTTATAAAAGGAAAAAGTGCAATCAGAATACACCGTGAATTGTTAGGCACAAAAAGGATGACGGGTCTAAGTTTTTGGGCAACCGGTTATTGTGTTAGCACAATTGGTCTGGATGAGGAGACGATAAAGAAATATATCCGTGACCAAAACAGTCCAAAGTGAAATAAAGTGAGTTAGGAGTAAACGACAAACAGCCCCTTTAGGGGCTTTCCCAATCACAATGCCCCACAAATACATACACATATTGCCTTCCATGCACGCCTGTGCATCCTTTTGATGGAGGAATGCATGTTTTTTGAAGTGTCCCTTTGTGAAGCTCAATATCCAGGAGTCTCTCTTGTCGTCGAATTCAAGTTCAACAGAAACGCCGACCCGCTTTAGCTCCGGGTAAATATCAAGCAGTTTTTATTGCAGGTCTTCATTGTGGTAATCCGTAATCTCCCCTCTTAAATTAAAATGTTAGGATGTCCCGCTATCTGCATAAAGACTTCCCCCGCACCCACTGGCCATCCCCGAACTGCAGGTCCCGCGCAATAACGTCGTTTGCGCATGTATATCCGAACACAGCAGCCATTGCCTCGTCTTCAGGACAGTCATAAATTGACTTTCCGATAATAAACGCAAGTTCTGCTTCAAAATCCACCTTTCTGGTCACTTTCACGTCCCAGGGTATCGCATCATTGTGTCCGATCAAGCTGTTTGAAAATCTGGCAAAAACAAGGGGGGCTTCGGCTAGCTTGCCTTTGCTCTATTGCGCATGGTCTTTATAATTCAAGCCAAGTGCAATGATCTTGGTGGCACGGGTCACGGCAGGTGCCCATTTCACATGGTCAAGAGAAATAGACTTACCCTGAGTCCCGGGAAGTTCCCCGCATTTAATCAGATCAACCATGTCCCCATCAAAAGTAACTGGTATAAGGCCGTCTCCATGGATCAATCCCATACGGATGCTATTATCCTCATAGAATTGGGCTATTTTCATTTTTTATTCTCCCTTATCATAACCCTCCCTCCAAAAAGAAAAAGGAATTCGTGATCAGCCAACTCCTTGTTTTTTACGTCCTTTGCTGAAAGCTGATAGCTGATGGCTTCTACGTGAGCTCAGCCGAACGTCTTATAGCGCGAGTCCAAAAACGTCAGTTGCCGGATGAGCACTAAGCCAAATATCACGTTTCAGCAATAGAAAGTTCCACATATTCCCCGCATTCCGTCAGCACATACACCTTGTCCAAGACCTCGAACCGGGGCTCATAATCAAAGGTTGTCTCCTTTTCTTGTGCCCGGGACAGTTTTTCAAGGATGGCTGAAACAATCGTTCCTATACGCTGAAAGTCTATGGCCACAAGATGTGCAGGAATCAGTATCTCCTTTTCGTCAAAATAGGTCCGGATGCCTGAGGTGACAAAGGCATTTCGGTCCCTTAGATATTTGATGGCCACGGCCTGGCCGGGTTTATCCCTGTTTTCAATAGTCGCGATGATTCCGTCCGTGTCGTTCAGGTTCGTGTCACTTGTCATTCTAAACCCCCTTTGCTTGTGTCCCGTAAAGCATCACACAGGAGCCTTCCCTGGTCAAGGGCGAAAAACACCTTGAAATACTTTTCGTAGACGGCTAAAAGTTATGTAATGAAAGGAAACAGTCAAATAAAAGGAGGACCTCTCAAAGGGGATCATTCTCTTTCCTCCAAAGAGATCTTCTGCCGGTTCTGTCATCTTCTCTATGACAGGCATCTGGTGACTGGCGTGGGTGGAAACATGGCCGTACGGAGTGGTGAAAATATATTGCTTACGCCGTCAGGTTATTCCCTTCGCGATGTAGAGCCGGATATGTTGGTGACAGTCGATGGCGAAGGCCTTGTGATTGAAGGAGCAAACCCAACTAAAGACGCCGGCATGCACTTAGCGGTCCTGCGGACAAAACCTGATTTAAATGTTGTGTTCCATGTCCACGGGACATATCTTGTAGCAGCATCGGTCATGCTGGAGCCGGGACCTGATACGCTTCCGCCAATAACGCCGGGGTTTGTCTATTATGCTCACCCGCTTCCCATGGTCCCATTCCTGGTTCCGGGCACACAGATACTTGCTGATACCGTTGCTGAAAAAATTTCAAAGAGACAATGTCGAGCCGTTCTTCTTCAAAATCACGGTCTTGTGACCGGCGGGAAAGATTTTGAGGAGGCACTCAATGTGGCGGAGGAAATCGATGAGGCGGCCCGGATCTTTGTCTTGACACGCGGGAAGGCCAAGACAATTCCTTTAGAAGATCTGAATAAGATTGGCTGATTCATTTTCCAAATTATTTATTTTGACAAGACCCTGATCTTTGCTGTATAATTTTTATAATATGGCAATAATGGATAATAAGGAGGTAGAAAATAGATATGGCTAAAGATAGCCCCCTGAAAGACAAAGTCGTACTGGTGGTGGATGACGAGCCTGATGTGCTGGAAACCGTGGAGGAAGAGCTCGACATGTGCCTGATCCACAAAGCAAGCGATTACGATACTGCCCTTCAATACCTGCTGAGTTACACCTATGATTTTGTTATCCTTGATATCATGGGAGTAAATGGTTTTGAACTCCTTAAAAATTCCGTATCCAGAGGATTTCCAACGATAATGCTCACCGCTCATGCCCTTTCACCGGAATCTTTGAAAAAATCCATAAAGTTAGGGGCTGTGACTTTCCTACCGAAAGAAAAGATGTCCGAGCTCAGCTCATACCTCGAAGACGTGCTTACAGGAGGCGGCAAACCGATCTGGCAAAAGCTTTTCGACAAAATGGGTGGCTTTTTCAACAAGCGGTTTGGCCCCGACTGGAAAGAAAAAGATAAGTTTTTCAAAGAATTTGAAGAAGAATTAAAAAAGGATCTAAGTGCTTAAATCTGAGCCGTAAGACCTAAAATAGCTCCCCGATTTTATCTATTGAAGGTCCTACCCATGAGTTACCTTTGCGGAGGTAAAAGGTTTCTTAAAGCCACAGCCTTTTTTGCGGCAAACCAGAACAGGCCCGGATGTTTTCCTTTGTTTCACACCTAAAACCTTTGTCCCGCATTCGGGGCAGACGTCATCAAAGGGCTCGTCCCACATGGCAAAACTGCATTTTGGATACTGGTTGCACCCGTAAAACTTCCTGCCTTTTTTGGATGTCCTTTGCACAAGCATACCCTTACAATCTTTCTCAGGGCACGGAACATTAGTGGTAACGGCTTCCTTTGGCCAGATATTCTTGCATTCAGGATATCCGGAACACGCAATAAATGATCCGAATTTACCGTTCTTGAGCACCATGGGCTTGCCGCATTTCTCGCATATACCCTCCTCTTTTCCCTGCCCGGAGGTTTCTTCAACAAGAATCTTCCCCTTCTCATCCCTGCTGAAATTGGTAGTGTTTCTGCATTCGGGATATCCCGTACAGGCCAAAAACAGGCCGTTCTTGCCTGATTTGATGGCCATGGGCCGGTTGCACTCGGGGCAGACAATATCCGTCGGGACTTCTCCCTTCATCTCCTGTTTTGCCTTTTCCAGGTCTTTACTGAACGACTCGTAGAAATCCCCCATCAAACTCGTCCATTTGACCTCGCCCCGCTCGACTTTATCTAAGTTGCTCTCCATCCCGGCGGTAAACGCTGTATTCAGGATATCGGGAAAACTTTTGACTAACAGATCGGTAACCAAAAAGCCCAGTTCGGTCGGTTTGAAGCGTTTCTTCTCCCTGGATACATATTCCCTGCCGCTGATATTGGCCAGGATCGCAGCATAAGTAGAAGGTCTGCCGATCCCGTTTTCCTCCAATGCCTTGATAAGGGTTGCATCAGTGAATCTCGGCGGCGGCTGTGTGAAGTGCTGGGCAGGTTCCAACTTTATGAGGGTAAGGACCTGATCGGTTTCTAATCGAGGAAGTTGTCCATCCTTATTATTTTCTGACTCACGCCCATTGGAGATCGCTTCATAAAGGACAGTAAATCCCTTGAAAACAACGACCGAACCCGATGCCCTGAAAGTCGCGTTTCCGGCCATGATATCCGCCTGTGTCTGATCCAATATGGCAGGATTCATCTGACAGGCGACAAATCTTTTCCATATAAGAGAGTAAAGAGATAGCTGGTCTTTCGTGAGAAAGGGGGATACGGTTTTCGGGTCGAGCTCCGTTGAGGTTGGCCTGATTGCCTCATGGGCCTCTTGGGCGCCCTTGCGACTCCTGAACCGGTTGGGCTTTCCAGGCAGGTAATCCTTGCCAAAGGCCTCCCGAATAAAATCCCTTGCCTCGGATATTGCATCATCTGAAAGCCTGAAGGAATCCGTCCTCATATAGGTAATGAGTCCAATCTGGCCCCGATCACCTAATGCAATGCCCTCATAAAGGTTCTGGGCAACGGACATGGTCTTTTTTGCAGAAAACCCGAGTTTTCCGTATGCCTCTTGCTGGAGAAGGCTGGTTATAAAAGGCGGAGGAGAATTTTTCTTTTTCTTTTTTCTGGTAACCTTCGCAACCCTGAAGACCTCATCTTTTATCTCAGACACAACTTTAAGGGTCTGTTTCTCGTTCTTCAGGTCATATTTTTTGTCTTTGTATCTCAAAAACCTGGCCTTGAAAGGGGGCGGTTCATTTGACTCGAGGTGGGCTGTCAAAGACCAGTATTCCTGTGATTCAAATGCCTGGATTTCCCGCTCCCGATCACAGATCATCTTGACCGCCACGGACTGAACCCGGCCGGCGCTGAGACCTCTCTTTACCTTGGTCCATAAAAGGGGGGACATCTGGTATCCGACGAGTCGATCTAAAACCCTCCTGGCCTGCTGGGACTCGAACTTGTCCATGTCAAGGGCCTGGGGTGAGGCGACCGCTTCCCTGATGGCCTTTTCCGTAAGCTCGTTAAAAAGGACCCGGTATATCTTTGGGTCCCCTTTTTTCAGCTCCTGGGCAATATGCCAGGCAATGGCCTCCCCTTCCCTGTCGGGGTCCGGAGCCAAGTAAACAGCGTCGACCTTCTTGCCCGCATCCTTTAGGGCCTTTAGGATCTTGCTCTTTCCCTTGATCGTAACGTATTCCGGTCTAAAATCATGTTCGATATCCACGCCCAATTTGCTGACCGGAAGGTCCTTGACGTGACCGACAGAGGCCATGATCACAAAATCCGGCCCTAAGTATTTTTTTATGGTCCTGGCCTTGGCCGGTGATTCAATAATGAGTAAGTTTTTTGGCATATTTTTTATCCAATAGTAAAAATCCGAGTCTGGAAGGCCCGGCTTTGCGTTAGCCCCATAGGGGCTGTTTCATTTAAAATCGTATGAGTTAAAAGTGTCTAAAGTGATCTAAAATGCCTAAAGTTATGGTGTCGCTTCGCTCCAATGTTTTTATATAACTGACAGAATTCCTTAACTTTAGTTCACTTCAAACTTTAGTTCACTTCAAACTCTTGCAACAATTCTTAAGGCAGAGCCATCTGATTCTGCCCTGCCCTGAGGACCAGGTTTTATAAATCCAGTAAAATCAATCAGCGAACGAACATCTTACCCGGAAGCTGTTTAACGATCCCCTTCAGCTCCATTTGCATCAGGATACTCGATATCTCACCTGCATCCAGGTTCGCCATCCTGACTATACGGTCAATATGCATGGGGTAAGCCCCTATTAATTCATAAATCTTTCTCTCAGTCTCATCCATCTCCGGCGAACGGTCAGAGGCCTCTCCCGGGACATCGCGCCCCGGTATGGGTTTTTTAAAAAAATCGAATTCTTCAAGGATATCGTCCGCGTTTTCAACCAGTTTGGCACCCTGTTTTATCAAAAAATGCGCCCCGGTACTCTTAAACGAATCAATACTTCCCGGCACGGCAAAGACCTCGCGATCCTGATCCAATGCCAGTGATGCCGTAATCAGAGAACCGCTATTTCTGGTTGCCTCCACAACGCAAACCCCCCTGCTCAAACCGCTTATAATGCGATTTCGTATTGGAAAATTTTTGGGTTCGGGAGGGCTGCCAATGGGAAACTCCGAGATAACAGCCCCACTCTCAATTACCTGATCAAACAGTTTTTCATTTCCCGGAGGGTAAACCCTGTCAATTCCCGTTCCAATGACCGCCACGGTAAAGCCCTTACCCATCAGGCAGCCCCTGTGAGCGGCGGAGTCGATTCCCTTTGCCAGACCGCTGACCACCCCTACCCCGCGTCTTGCAAGCCCCATCCCGATTATCTCCGCGGCCTTGAGTCCGTAATGCGTCGGAAGCCTGGATCCCACAACGGCAATGAATGTCTGATTTTTGGGAATATCTTTTCCTCTGACATATAATAACATCGGGGGTTGATGAATTTCTTTTAAAAAACTCGGGTAAAACGGGTCCACATAGGTCATGATCCGGGCGTCACATCTTTCCACCTTCTCCAATTCCGCTTCAGGGTCTTCGCTGAATTCCCTGTTGACAATTTTAAGGGCCACCTCTTTGCGAACACCCTCCACCCTGGCCAGTTCGCGAAGATCCGCCTCAAACACCGCTTCCGGATTGACGAATCTTTCCAGCAGGTTTTTAAAGCCAACATTGCCCAACCCGGGAACCAGATAGAGGGCCAGCCAAGGGCATCTTTCATCCGACCATGTTTTCATGGAAAGGCAAAATGGGAATATTTATGCTTACAGATTAAGTAACACTTTAGACCCTTGCAATGAAATTAAAATATTCCCGGATTTTTCAAATGGCTAAAATGTTACGAGATTGTAACTCAGGTTGTCAGATTCACGGTTCACAGTTCAAGGTTAATAGCTTTGCTATTTTCTTCATATCTCCTCTGCAACAAAGAATTAGCTCCGGATTTGTGTGCAATAGCACCTGGTGTTCTGCAAAAACTGTATGAACTATGCATTTGGTTTAGAGTCGAACCTTTCTTTCATCAATCTAAGCCCTGGCCCAGACCTGGTTTAGGAGTACTTTTCATAGAATCCCCGGGCATAACATTCCGAAGAACCGTTTTAAAGCGCATGTTCCGTCGCACCTCCCGATCCAGTCTCGGCCTCGGGACGGGGAGAGCAGGCTTGAGCCGTGTCGAAGATCCCGCTGTGCGGGGAAGCTCTGAACGTTGAACCTGAGCGGTTACCTTGCATTTGAATAGGCTCCCCCCGTAAAAAATCCCCCTCAATCCGCCGGAAGCGGATACATCCCCTCTTTAGAAAAAAGGAACTCAAAAGACTTTTCCCCTTTAAAATAAGGGGGTTTAAAATACTTCCCCCCTTTTTTAAGGGGGGGTCAGAGGGATTTCGGATTTTTGCAAAGATGGCGGGAATATAAAACAGAGTGGTGTAATTTAGTCAAGTTATAAAATCGCTTTTGCGATTTTATTATCACTCAACAGTACATTCAGGCAATATTGAAAGAACGCTTTGAGCCTTTGTCCAATCAAGATTTCTCACAAAAGTGCCCACGGAAAATTCCTTTTTGGCGGCCACAACCACACCGGTCGCAGTATCCTCCCTGGATTCCAGTATTAATAAATAACCTATCACCATTTCAGAGAATGAGGGCTTGCCCGCGGCATTAACCCCCTTTTTCTTCACGATTTCAAAAACATTTCCCCTTCGAATCCCGTTGTTAAAGCCTTGCGCCAAATAGACCACCGACCATTGGGCAATCAAATCATGCAAATCCTTTACCGCAACGATTTTCGTGGTCAATTCGTGACTTATTGGCAGTGGCCTGACACAGGAAGAGATCGGCTCATAGGCCAGAACAGGATCACCTATATGGATTTCCTTGTAGCTTTTGATTATTTCAGCCTCGAACAAATCCTTTTTTGCCCGGGCCTTTAACCATCCCTTGATCTCTTTTAATTTATCCTCACTCACCTGTTCCCTGATAATGAGTTTTCCTAAAAACGTGACAACAACACCAATTTTCTTACCAGTCAGTGAATCCTTGAGCGCCTGCCGGGATTTTCTGCAGACCGTAAAAGAATCGCCCGGGTTGACCTGTCTGTCCTTATCGAAAGCCACGTATACGATATCACCCTTGGACAAAACTACTTTTTCTTCTCTTGTCGAGGCAATGTATCCCAAGGACATGATCCCTTTTTTGGAAAAAAATCCAATGGTCTCTACATTGGTCAGACCTGAAACGTTTATGCCCATTGTTTTCGGATATTCATCGGCGGCTGGTTCCGGCTTGGTCGCCCTGGTCTCGGCAGCCGGAACCTCTTTGGCAGGTTCCTTTTCCAGCAGGGTAAGGACATCTCCCGGCTTGAGAAGATGCGGGTTGGTAATGAAGGTATTCATCTCCCACAATTTTGGCCACAGGTCCGGGTCATCATAATATTTTCCGCAAATACTCCACAGGGTATCACCCTTCTGAACGGTGTGGGTGAGAGGCTGTGCCCAGGTTGTAATGCTAATGCTCGAGCCAACGAAGCACACGGCAATCACTATCAATAAAACAGCCAAACGGTATCTATTTTTCACTGCTTTGTCCTCGCATTAAAGGTTTCCGTTAAAGCTCAAGTTTTTTCGTAAGTTATGTCCATTCACCGGTAATTGTCAAGTCCTTTTTGGTGGACCCGGTTTGAGGTTTTTCTGGCGACCTTCAGTCTTTTCAACATTAAAATACTTTACAAAAGCTCATTTTTATTGGATTATCCCCCGTCTAAACATATTTTGCTTCGTCATCCCGCCTATTGGCGGGAGAATGCTGGAATCCTGGAATGATGGGTTTGAAGCAATTTTTTGACTTTCTATATAGTTTCTTTTCGCTGTTACGCCCAACATTCCATTATTCCGGGTGTGAGGGAAAAGCATCAGGCCTCAACAAAGGACTTTAATTTCAATAAATTGTAGAAATTTCGATAGGTTAAATCCAGGTTTCATGATGCCCATTTACGAATACGAACCATTAAATCCGAAAAAAAGCTGCCCGGAATGTATTAACCGGTTTGAAATCATTCAGGGAATTAATGAAAAGCCCCTTTCCCGCTGCCCGAACTGCGGCCAAAAGGTCAGAAAAGTCATATCCTGGTGCAGGGCCGCTGTTATTGAAACTTCTGATGAGCATCTCAGAGTGGAAAAGAAAATCACCGAATATGAGCACCAGGGCATGTGGAGTCATGCAGCCGAATTAGCGGACAAACATTCGGAAAAGATAAAAGACAAGGGCATAAAAATGAGGGCTCTTGATAATTATAAAAAGGCAGGATATGATGCCGATTCCTTGGAAAAACATTCAAAAACGAACGATATTTGAAGGAGGGCTGGTTTTATGAGATTGAAACGGTATAATTTATCTTTTCCTAAACCTTTGGTGTTTATTGCGCTGATCTGGCTGATAATCTGTTTTGGTTCTTCCGCATCCGGCGGTGAAAAAAAGAAAGACCTGCCTGCCCGGGGCATTTCGGTGGCCCTTGAGTATACGGGAGTGGTGGTTTCCGAGGGTGAAGACATCAGCATTGATGTGAAGATTGCCAACCGTGGAAGACAGGATGAAAACATTGATCTCATGGTCACATCGATTCCCAAAGGATGGAACGCCTGGATAAAGACCTACAACTTCGGGGTGACCGGAGTTCATGTGGCAAGTGATAAATCCAGGAGCCTGACGCTCCGGGCTGAACAGGGAAAAGGAGTGGGACCCGGGGAATATACCTTTGGCATCAAAGCACAGACTGCTGATTCCAAGTTCACATCAACAAGTCAGATGGTAATAACGGTCAAAGGAAAAAAAGAGGTAAAAAAGAAAAAAGGGATTAACATCATTACATCCTATCCCGTACTCAGGTGGCCAACGGGAGGCAAGTTTGGTTTTTCCTTAGAGGTTGAAAACAAATTAGACAAGGACGGCATCTTTAACCTCATAGCCCAGGGCCCGGAAAACTGGGACATCAATTTCAAGCCGGCCTATGAAGAAAAATTCATCTCCAGCCTGAGATTAAAAGCGGGCCAGAGTCAGACCGTAGCAGTTGAGGTAAAACCTTACCCCTGGGAAAAACCGGGACAATATCCGATCCTGGTAAAGGTCAGTTCCCCGCAGGCCAAGGGAGAGTCTGCCTTGAGTGTAATCCTGACCGGTACCTACAAACTGGATGCGGGCACGGCAAGCGGTCTTTTGTCATTGGACGCCTTAAAGGGAAAACCTGCTATTGTCTCGTTCTACATCAAAAACAGCGGCTCTGCCGTACTCAACAATATGCAATTTCTTTCCTTTAAGCCGGAAAACTGGAAAGTGCAATTCAGCCCTGAAAAACTCGATACCTTAGCCCCGGATGAAATGAAACAAGTCGAGGTCTCCATCACACCCACGGAAGAGGCCCTCGTAGGAGATTATTCGGTAGGCATCAGCGCAGAAGCGGGCAAGATGTCCAAGACCCTCGAATTCAGGGTCACTGTCAATGCCTCAACTGCCTGGGGCTGGATAGGCATCGGAATTATTGTCCTCGTGATAGCCGGGCTTGTGTCCCTGTTCATCCGGTTAGGAAGGCGCTAAAATGGAACCCCGTACAATTATTCAGACCACAAACCTGACCAGGAGATATAATCACCTGCCGGCAGTGGACAACCTCAACTTCGAGGTAAAGGAGGGAGAAATCTTCGGGTTCCTGGGTCCAAACGGCGCCGGTAAAACCACTACACTGTTAATGCTTCTGGGCCTGAGTCGGCCTTCTGAAGGATCCTCCAAGGTCTGCGGGCTGGACCCTTTGAGAAAGGCTAAGGAAATTAAGCGTCTTGTGGGTTATCTTCCCGAAAATATTGGTTTCTATGGGGATTTGGATGCTGTTCAAAATCTGGAATATGTGGCTGATCTTAACGGTATGGAACGCGATAGAACATCGAAAAAAATCGAAGAATTATTGGAACTGGTCGGGCTCAAACAGGAGGCGCATAAAAAAGTGGCCGCGTTTTCAAGGGGGATGAAACAACGCTTGGGGTTTGCAGAACTCCTCATCAAAGATCCCGAGGTCCTATTCCTTGACGAGCCCACCCTCGGCCTGGACCCCGACGGTGCGATCCGAATCATAGACCTTATCGGATCATTAAACCGGGACAGAAAAATCACGGTACTTATATCATCCCACAATCTTTACCAGGTGCAAAAGATATCCCATCGAGTTGGAATCATGATAAGCGGGAAAATGGTGGCCGAAGGGTCCATTGAATCCTTGGCAGAGGAAAAATTCGGAGTTAACGAAAAAGAATATTCCTTGGAAGAAGTCTATATGAAATACTTCCGTGAGGTGTAAATATGCAGGGTATTTTTGCTGTTTTCAGGAAAGAATTTCGCGATCACTTCAGCAGCAACAGGTTTGTGATCCTCTTTGCACTGATTGCCATGGTCAGTTTTATAACCTGCTACATGGCGGGGATCCACCTGAAAGAAAATCTGGAAGGGCTCGCCAAGACCAAATTCCCTTTTCTCATGCTTTTCAGCACACCCGGGGCCCTGTTTTCAATGGTCCAGTTCGTGGCCTTTTTCGGCCCTCTTATCGGACTGGTCCTGGGCTTTGATTCTATCAACCGTGAAAGGGCACACGGGACCCTTATTAAGCTTATATCCCAGCCCATTTACCGGGACGCGGTTATCAACGGGAAATTCCTGGCAGGTGTAG
>JAIOSR010000113.1 GCA_021107495.1 Desulfobacterales bacterium
ACAGTTGTCTCATTCGCGGGGGGACCGAGAAATATTCACCATCCGAACTGGCAATGGTCCTGGACGAGAACGCGATCAGAATGTCGGCCTCGTTCGGGAGCGAGGTGGCGGTTATTACCCTGTCGGTTATGAAAGATGACTGGGATAAGGGCCTGGCACTTCTTAGGGAAGTTATCACGCGGCCCCTATTCGACGCCGATGTGCTTGAGGTGTCGAAGACAAAAAAAATGACATCTCTCAAACGGCAGGGGGGCAATGCCAGGGCCGTGACCATGAGGGAAGCCAGGATCTGGCATTTCAAGGGTCACCCCTATGGCCGGGATCCATTAGAAGAATTGAAAACAATCCCTGCTATTACCAGAGATGATCTGACAGGGTTTTTAGAGAAGTATCTGGTGCCGTCAAACATGGTGGCGGCCGTTGCCGGGGATATTGACAAAACAGAAGTCATAAAGGGTCTGGAGGAACTGTTCCGCGCCCTGCCCAGTGGCAGGGCACCTGAGCGGGGACTCGAAGACCCCAAGGCGACCCCGCCGGTCCTTGCCTTTATTAATAAGCCCGGCCAGGTTCAATCCCAGGTAGGAATGTTGTTGGAAAGCGTTAAGCGTACAAATCCGGACTACTGGAAAATGGGACTCCTTATGGATATTTTCGGGGGGAGTGATTCGCTTATGTATACCCGCCTGAGGGCCGATTTAGGGCTCGTCTATTCGGCCTGGTTTTACGAGACCAATAAATGGAGGGCGGGTATGCTGATCGGATACATCGGTTGTAAAGGCGAAAAGACTGCCAGTGCCATTGAAGAAACAGTAAAAATTATGCACGCGGTGCGAAAAAATGTTTCCCCGAACGATCTGGAGCAAAAGCGTTTGGATGCGCTCAACAGCTTTGTCTTCAATGTGGATACGCCGGACGCGTTAGTGAACGCTTACGCACGTTATTCCCTGCGCAGGGAGTCTCTGAATACATTGGAAATGATCCAGGACGCCTACATAAACGCTAACAGAGGAGAACTGGAACTCCTGGCCACGAAATTTCTTGACCCGGAAAAGCTTCAGATCTTTGTTGTGGGGGACAAAACGACCAGAGTGCAAAAGGAAGACGGCACCGAGGTAACGCTTGAGGAAGATATTAAGACACTTGCAAAGAGACTCGACCTGCCTTACAGGGAAATTGAGTTGCGCTGATGTAGCCGCACCAGTTAAATATTTCCATCTCCCGATTAGTTGGTCTTATAGAGGGCTAAACAAGGAAACCCCCTTTAATTAAGCAGGTGCGAGTTTGTAGGGTTCAAGGGGTCGAGGATTCAAGGATTCGAGTGAACTGCGGATCCTCTTCGCCAACTAATTTGGAGATGATCCAAAAAAATTATAAAATTGACACATGACTTTTTACGACTCTATCAATTTTATACTACCAAAACCAGCTTTCCCACGCTTTTTCCTGATTCAATGGCCCGGTGGGCCTTGGCCACATCCTCAAAAGCAAAGGTTGTAACCGGCATAGGAGGGATAAGACCCTCGGAATCCCACTCAATAATTGTATCCATGATATCGCGAAACAGATCTACTTTTTCGAAGAGATAGATCAGGTTGAAACCGCTGACGGTCTTATTGCTGCCGGTCAAATCAAAGGGATTGAAACGGGGTGTTCGAAGGTAGTCCCGGACCAGTTTTAACCGGTTCTTGCGGCCCGAACGGGAAAACATGGATGCAAAACCGTATATCAACAGGCGGCCTGCCGGTCTCAGGTGATGGTATGAGCCTTTGAGTGTTGAGACGCCGTTTGCATCAAGGATCAGGTCATATCCTTCAGGACTTATCTCCTCGGCTTTGCTCCACAGGTCCTCTGTACTTTTGTCTATGACATATGCGGCGCCCGCCTCTTTTGCAGAAGGTTTTTTTTCAGATCGGCCCACCACACCCACTGACATGTTATTGTTTATCTTGAGAAGGTGCAGGAGGGCCGTGCCGACCCCGCCGGCCGCCGAGTGAACCAGTACCTGGTCGGATTTTTTGAGATGTCCCACATGATACAGGGCGTAGTAGGCGGTGAGATAGACCACGGGGAAGGCAGCGCCTCTTTTAAAATCCCAGGATGTTGGGAGTTTGAAGAGTTGGTTGGAAGGGCTGTTGATGGACGTTGTGTAGGCACCGAAACGGGTCGCGCCAAAGACCCTGTCCCCGGGATTGAAACCTTCGGTTTTGGATCCTGTTTGCCTTACAATCCCGGCGAACTCCAGCCCGGGACATAGGGGATAGGCGCCCTTTGCCGCGGCATAGAGCCCGAGCCTGACAGCGATATCAGCAAAGTTGATTCCGCATGCCTTGACTTCAACCTGGGTCTCTCCCTGCCGGGGATCATCAATGGGTTTTTCATCAAAACGAAATACCCCGTAGCCACCCGGCTTCCGGATTATTATTCGTAAACGGGAATCAGGCATTTCCCAACTCCTCCAGCCACAACTTTAAAAGCCCCAGACCGACCCTGTTTTCCGTGTCCGGCATATTGCCGGTCGCAAGGGCAGGGACCAGCCAGCCCAGACAGGTGCGTACATCATCCACCGTGACCACTATGTTTTCAGATACGAGCATGTCATCTCTGTATTTCAGGGTGGATTTGACCAGGGTTGAAAATACCTGCCGGGCGGCGTCGGTATCCTGTCCGGGGTATTCAAGCACGCTCATGAAGAGTTTCCTGATATCCGTTTCATGCAAAATTAAACCTCTCCTGCCTTTACCAGGCGGGCGAAATATTCGAATGACCGGTCATATGTGGCTTCAGCCTCTTTTGGGAAGCAGCAGGCAGGAAGTTGTCTCATTTCAAGATGGTAGGAAATACATTCACAGCAGAGGCCTTTTTTTGAGCAGGAATAGGTGCAGTTACATTTTTCCAGGTTTCTTTCCTTGTTACATTCCATGTTTTCCTTCTCCTTTTGTGACTTTATTATCAATATTATTCAAAAAGTCCCTGAACCAGGGTGGGTTGTAAAGGATTATATAAATGAGAAAAAGCGCGGTCAATGGCAAGAAAAAAATCAAAAGATCTATCGCCAGGATACCGAGACACAAAAGTATGCGTTTTGACATGTCCATTCATTACTCCTAACAGTTAATATCTCAATAATTCGGGACAAGCGCTTTGAAGTTATCGGCGGTTATCCTATAAATCTCCAAACATAGCTGATAAGACTTTTGCCAAATCTTTAATTCTTTGTATTGCTTAAGCATTTTTATCCGCCTGTTCTGTGGCGGATCACTTGAATCCTGGACCCCTCGAATCCTTATCATCGATCAACTAAGTTGGAGATGATCCATTGTATCTTATCAAATTCACCGGAAAAATTGTAAATTTTTCTCTTGACAATTGCGTTCAATTATTGAACAATCGATGTTCAAAAATTGAACGCAATTCATTTCAGGAAATCTTTATTATTTCAGTCACCTTTAATGGACAAAGAAAACATAAATATTCTACGGCTGATGGGGGAAATTGAGAGGGACGCCAGCCCCAGCCAGAGAGAACTGTCCAGCCGTCTGAATCTTTCTCTCGGATTAGTCAATACCTTTATCAAGAGACTCGTGAGCAAGGGGTATTTCAAGGTGAAGAACATGCCACGGAACCGGGTCAAGTATTTTCTAACGCCCAAAGGATTGGCAAGAAAGAGCAAACTCACCGTGGAATATCTCCAATACTCGGTTAATTTTTATAAAGATATAAAAAAGCTGTTAGTGACCAAATTCAAAGAGATGGAACATGCCCGGATGAAATCAGTCATTTTATTCGGGGCCGGAGAAGTGGCCGAATTGGCCTATCTTTACCTGCAACTGACCGATTTACAGTTGGTCGGGATCATAGACGACGGCCAGGATGGCGGTGATTTTTTTGAATTTGGAGTTGGTGATCTTGACCTGCTTGAGCAAAGAGACTGGGACGTGATTTTGATGACGCGGCTTGACAATACGGACCAGGACATCAAGACCCTTGTGGGAAAAGGTGTTAACCCCTATAAAATAGCGGTCCTATGAACCAGAATTCTTCCAAATGGTATGCCCTTCACACACGAAGCCATTTCGAGCAAAAGGTTTATGATGGCTTGAGCGGCAAATCAATAGAGGTATTTTTACCCCGTATCCAGGTGATGAGCCGACGCAAAGACCGGCGTAAAAAGATTTTAGTGCCCATGCTGCCAGGCTATGTGTTCACCCGCTCCGCCCTCGACCCGGAAGAACATTTAAATATTCTCAAGACCGTCGGTGTTGTGCGTATGGTGGGTTTTAGAGGAACACCTGTTCCGGCCAATGAAGAAGAGATCTCTTCGCTCATGATCCTGGATGGCACGGACCGAACAGTTCAAAACCGGATCTATATGAAAAAAGGGGACCGGATAATGATCATGGAAGGGCCTTTAAAGGGTCTCGTGGGGTTTTACCTGCATCATAAGGGACAGACCGACAAGGTCGTTGTATCCGTGGATCTCCTTAATCGGTCCTTAGAGGTAGAGGTCGAAGGTTGGGTCTTGGAGAAGATTGGATAATAAAATTGCAGCACAATTTTATTATCCAGTCAGAGTGGTTTAAATACCGCTATGGTTTAAAAGATAATGTTCTCAATTGCTTATCCTCTTTGATACCGTGTAATCGAAGGGGCGGAGCTGTAAATAAAACCATATGTGAATAATGAAAATTAGCGGAAAAAAAATTATCGTTACCGGAGCTGACGGATTTATTGGCTCTCATCTCACTGAGGCGCTGGTCAGGCAAGGCGCAGATGTCCGGGCTTTTGTCTTTTACAATTCATTTAATTCCTGGGGGTGGCTGGATAGTGCGTCTGAAGACATCAAAAAAAACATTGATGTTTTTGCGGGCGATGTCAGGGACCCCCACGGCGTCAGAAAGGCCGTTAAGGGTTGCGATATTGTCTTTCACCTGGCTGCCCTTATTGGCATTCCCTACTCCTATCATTCACCGGATACGTACGTTGATACCAATGTTAAGGGAACCCTTAATATAGTTCAGGCCGCAAAGGAAATTGGCGTTGAAAAGGTGATCCAAACTTCAACCAGCGAGGTTTACGGCACGGCCAGATTCGTGCCTATCACGGAGGACCACCCTCTTCAAGGGCAATCTCCCTATTCAGCTTCCAAGACTGGAGCGGATCAGATCGCCATGTCGTTTTACACCTCTTTTGAGTTGCCGGTGGCTATTATCCGCCCTTTTAACACTTATGGTCCCAGGCAATCGGCCCGTGCAATAATTCCGACCGTGATTACACAGATCGCAAAAGGAAATGAGACAATCAAGATTGGATCGACCCACCCTACAAGAGACTTCAGCTACATAAGCGACGTTGTTCGAGGGTTCATTGCTGTTGCGGAGTCAGACAGGTCGGTTGGAGAAGTAATCAACATAGGGAGCAATTTCGAGGTTTCCATTGGGACAACAGCAGCTTTAATCGCTGAAGTAATGGGAACCGACATCAGCATAGAGACTGAAGCGGTTCGTTTGCGTCCGGAAAACAGCGAGGTTGACAGGCTCTGGGCTGACAATGGAAAGGCAAAAAAACTGACCGGCTGGGAACCGGTCTATGCCGGCGAGGAAGGTTTTAGGAGAGGACTGCGTGAGACGGTGGAATGGTTTATGGACGCAGAAAACCTGAAAGCCTACAAAACGGATATTTATAATATTTAATGGGCTCTGCAGACAAAGACGTAATCCTTAAAGCACTGCTGTCCGTATTGCCGGAAAATAAAATTCCGGCAGCCCTTCATGAGCCTTGTTTTGCCGGCAATGAATGGTCCTATGTGAAGGAATGCCTTGATACCGGATGGGTTTCTTCTGTTGGCAAGTATGTGGATGAATTCGAGTACCTCCTGGCAGATTATACAGGGAGCCAGCGTGCTGTCGCCGTGGTGAACGGCACCTCAGCTTTGTATGTCTGCTTAAAGCTGGTCGGAGTGGAACGTAAGGACGAAGTCCTGATTCCGGCGCTCACTTTTATCGCCACCGCAAATTCGGCTAGTTATTGCGGTGCCATTCCCCACTTTGTTGACTGCGAAGAAAGAACCCTGGGACTCGATCCCGCGAAACTTACGGATTATTTACAGGATATTACCGAAATACATCGGGATGAGTGCTTTAACAAGCACACCGTCCGCCGTATCAAAGCCGTAATCCCCATGCACACATTCGG
>JAIOSR010000138.1 GCA_021107495.1 Desulfobacterales bacterium
AAACCTTATGGCTTCTCACCATATCAAATGCCCTCGGGGCCGTAAAAAAGCCTAAGGCGGAACCCACACCGGCATTGGGTGGGACAAGAAGCCTGGGTGCGCCCAATTTTTTGGCCAGGCCATAGGCATGCACCGGCCCTGCCCCGCCAAAGGCGGCGACCGTCACGATCCTGGGATTCCCGCCCTTCTCCGCTATGTGCGTCTTGGCGGCCGCGGCCATGGTCTCATTGATCAGATCATGGATACCCCACACGGCCTGAATAAAGGAAACATCCAGGGGCCTGGCGATCTTTTCCTCTATTCCGCGGCGGGCGGCCTCTTTGTCTAATTTCATTTCTCCGCCTAAGAAATAGTTCTCATCAAGATAGCCTAATAAAAGGTCCGCATCCGTTATTCCCGGTTCCAAACCTCCCCTGCCGTAACAGATGGGACCCGGATCGGCCCCGGAACTCTCAGGTCCAACCTGTAGGGTCCCCATTTTGCTTACCTTGGCAATACTCCCGCCACCGGCACCGATCTCCATAAGGTCAACTACCGGAACCTGAATGGTCAGGCCGCTCCCCTTCATAAACCTCTGCACCCGCCCCACCTCAAAGGTTGGTACAACACCTGCCACGCCCCGCTGGATAAGACAGGACTTTGCAGTGGTCCCGCCCATGTCAAAACAGAACATTTCAGGGAGATTAAAGAGTTTCCCGTAATACTGGCCCGAGATCACGGCCGCAGTGGGCCCGGACTCGATAATCCTGACCGGGAATTCAGCCGCAGTTTCAACCGATGTAATTCCACCGCTTGAGAGCATGATAAATAGCTTTCCGGTTGAGCCTATCGATTCCAATCTTTCCGAAAGCCTTTCAAGATATCTTCCGGTAAGGGGCTTTACATAGGCATTTGTCACCGTGGTACTGGTCCTCTCGTATTCCCTTATCTGGGGCAGGACTTCGTAAGAAATTGAAATGGAGATATCAGGGGCCTGTTCCTGAATGATTTCCTTTATCATAATTTCATGGGCCGGGTTCTCAAAGGAGTTCAGCAGGCAAACGGCAATCGATTCAACTCCCATTTCCAGCAGCCGGGATACTACTTCTTTTGCTTCTTCGGGATCCAAAGATTTCAATAGAGTACCATCGCTCCGCACCCTTTCATCAACTTCCAGACGAAGCCTTCTGGGAATCAGCGGCTTGGGGAACTCTGCAAATATGTCATAGGGTGCATAGCGAATCTCCCTGCCTAATTCCAACACATCCCTGAAGCCCTTGGTTGTAATAAGCCCTGTTTTGGCTCCCTTTCTCTCTATAATCGAATTAATAACAAGCGTCGTACCATGGATAATTTCATCTAAATTTCCCATGATGTCCGGGGTTTTTTCTTCCAGTTCCCTTATGCCCTGCTCCACGGCATCAGAAGGATCACTGGGCGTGGTCAGGCACTTATTAATCTTTATTTCTCCTGTACGGTCATTTAAAAGGACAAAGTCGGTAAAGGTCCCGCCAATGTCGCAACCCAGGCGATATAACTTGTCAAGCATTTAGTCCTCCAGCATTTTTCGGATGAATAGAGTAATGAAGTGGTGGTGTTTTTGTTGTCCCAACTTGACCGGACCGGTCAAAGATCAGCAGACATCCCCACGCTCCTTGAGGGCTGCCAGAACCTTTTCAGGCGTAATCGGCAGGTCTTTGATCCTGACGCCTATGGCATCATAAACGGCATTGGCAATGGCCGGTGCAGTGGGAACAAGGCCCGGCTCTCCGACACCTTTGGCCCCGTAAGGCCCGTCCTCATCTCCGGGTTCGACAACAACCGCTTCAACCGGGACGACATCCATGGCGGTCAGCATCTGGTAATCACGAAAACCGGGGTTCATGACCCTGCCGTTTACCACCTTTATCTCTTCAGTAAGACCGTAACCCACACCCGTGTAGGCAGCACCATAGATCTGTCCCAATAAAAGGGTCGGGTTCATGGCCTTGCCCACATCATGGGCGGCAACAAGATTGACGATCTTTACCTCGCCGGTTTTTTCATCCACTTCGACCTCTGCACCGCTGGTCCCGAAGGCATAGGTCTGTGAGAGGTTCCCTTTGAATTCCCGGTCCAGCATCTCTGTTGGTGGATCATAGAACTCCCCGGCCACGACTACCTTGCTTTCCCCGCTTCCCAGAAGACCTTCTCTCAGGATCTGGCTTACCGGAATCCTGAAGTGAGGGTGATCAGGATCTCTCTTTGCAAAAATCATCCTGTCTCTGATATCCAGGTCCTCGGGATCGGATATCAGTCCGTAATCCAGATCCGGCTCAACAAAATCGGGGTCCTTCCGTTTTTTTCGCTTGAACCCGCCCTTGATGATCTTGGGCATATGTTCCACCGCTATTTCAAGGATCTGCCTTTTTGCCTTCTCGCAGGCCCTGATCGCTGCATTACCGGCCATAAACGTGTGACGGCTTGCATGGGTCCCGGCATCCCACAAACCCAGGGCAGTATCACCAAACGTGAGGAAAACATCCTCGGGCCTGACCCCCAGGGCCTCTGCAACGATTTGTGTAATAACAGTGGGAGACCCCTGGCCCTGGTCCGTTCCACTCTCAATAACGTCCACCTGCCCGAATTCATTTACCTTGACCATGATCCCG
>JAIOSR010000376.1 GCA_021107495.1 Desulfobacterales bacterium
ACCCATTTTTATCATATGACCATGGGCCAGAACATGGCAGACGTGATGGGCGGGACCATGACCAACGCAGAAGTTCTAAAAGCCGGCGTAGAATTTGTCCGGTCCCTCGGGGTAGTTCCGCTCAAAGTTAATAAGGAAATCTTAGGTTTTTGCTTCAACCGGGTCTGGAGGTCCATCAAGCGGGAGACGCTCCACATGTGGGCCGATGGATTTGTGGACTTTAAAGATGTGGATAGAGCCTGGATGATTTTTACCGGCACTTCATGGGGCCCTTTCAGCCTCATGGATACAGTTGGACTGGATGTCATCTATGATATTGAAATGGTCTACTACAACGAATCCAATGATCCTAATGACCGTCCTCCGCAATTTTTAAAAGACTTGATAGATGCCGGGAATCTCGGGGTTAAGACAGGCAAGGGATTTTATAGCTATCCCAACCCGGAATTCAATAGCCCCGATTTTATAAAGCCATAGGAATTCTGTTAGAGGGAACCATCTATTCTGCCTTGACGAGCAATGTCTGTCCCGGAAAAATGGTGCTTCGAGGGGTAAGGCTATTAAGCCGGAGGAATTCAGACAGGTTCATTTGGTGCTTTTGGGCTATTATGTAAGGCGAATCTCCTTTTAGGACTTTATATTTTTTTGTGTCAATCTTTTCGGTAACAGTCGGATCTTTTGAGATCACGAGGACCTGTCCGATTTTAAGGTGTGTGTTATCGAGCTGGTTAAGGGACTGTATGGTCTTGGTCGTGGTCCCGAAACGGTTGGCAATTTTCCAGAGGGAGTCGCCTTTGCGGACAACGTACTCCAGAAATTTACCTTTTATTCGTGCGGCAGGGACCGCAGGGGAGGTCTTTTTGATTGAGGCATAGGCCCTTCCTGCAGGGATCTTAAGCGTCCACCCCGCCTTTATGTAACGACTGCTTTTCAGCCCGTTCATGGCCGTGATTGCCCTGACACTCGTTCTGTATCTTCGTGCGATAACAGACAGGGACTCCCCTCTTCTTACCTTGTGCCTCACATAGGTGAGAGACGGAGGTCTCCAGACAGGAATGTCCCCCAGTTTGGAGAGAAGAACTTCCCCGTTACCTTTGGGGACTTTAAAGGCATAAGGGTTGTTGGGGGTGGAATTGCGTCTTAGTTCGGGGTTTAAATTCTTCAAAACCTCGTATGATATGCCTAAGTACTTGGCCATGGTCTTCAAATGGACCTGCTTGTCAATGGTAACCGTTTCCGTTTCGACCGGCTCTTCAACAGGGGGCAGGGTGAATCCGTGGGCCGTGGGATCGTTAACAATATGCAGGACGGCCAAAAATTTTGGCACATAGAAGGCTGTTTCCCAGGGAAGCCTTTGGTAGAGGTCCCAGAAATTGTCAAGGTAATTGATCCGTTGTGAGCGGATTCGATTAAGCACTCTTCCTTCTCCACAGTTATAGGCAGCCAGGGCAGTTGTCCAGTCCCCGAATATCCGGTGCAACTCTGTCAAATAGGCAATGGCGGCCCTGGTGGACTTTTCCGGGTCCATCCTTTCGTCTGTCCACCGGTCTCTTTTTAAACCGTATTTATATCCAGTTGAGGCGATAAACTGCCACATTCCGAGGGCCCTGGCCCTTGAAAGGGCTCTGACCTTGTAACCGCTCTCGATCAGGGGCAGCCAAGACAGTTCCTCCGGCAGGCCGGCCTCCTTGAGGGCCTTTACAATGGCAGGTCGATACTTTCCTGAACGACGATACGCTTTCAGAAAGAACCCTCTTTCCCTGCCTTTAAAAACCTTGAGGGCCTTTTCCACGTGGCTGTTCATTTCAAGGGGGATAACCTTATGAATGCCGTTTGCCACCGTAAACCTGGAGGCATAAACCTCTATGATCCGTTTTGATATGGTAACGCGCAAATCTTCTCTCTGCTGGAGTATCTCCGGTGTCTGACCAGGGCTGATTTTCAGTATAAGGGAATATGCCTGATCCAGTGCGTCAATGGCATTGTCCAGGTCCCCCTGCTCCCAGAAGTCGTTGGATGCCTGGCAGAATTCGAGGGCTGAATCAAGTCTTTGCTGGCCAGTTTTTTCCTTTGGACTGGGTTTTGGTGCGGGTTGGGACTCTTTTAAAGATTCCGAAGGGGCTAAAGTCTTTTTTTCTTCTGTTTTGGCAGGGACAATGTTTTTTTCCTTTGCAACGGTACTTTCCGGCAAGGGTTTATTGCCTTCTGATGTGACGTAAGGGGATTCAACGGCACAGCCGGCGCCGACTAATAAGAGAATGACGATAAATACTATTTTGGCACAGGACAAAAAATTCAGACGATTTTCCACGTTTCTCCCTTTGCACTGTAGGACAGGTCCTGATGCCTGTCATATGTTTTTAGTCAGGCGAGTATAAAAGAAAAAGTGCTTAATGGTCAAGAAGATATGGGGAGGATCTTTATCAGGCCCTTTTCACCTGCTCCAAAAGGCCCAAAAGGGTTTTCTTATTGTTCATCTCGGGATGATCAGTGACCTTTTCCATTAATTCCCTTAATACCCTACGCACCTCAGGTCCCGGTGAAATCCCTAAAAAATCCATTACATTATAGCCGTCTACGGCAAGATCCTGTGTTGTGTTAGCCATGGGACCGTTGAGTTGATTCATAATTCTCTTTTCAAGCTCGACCAGGAGATCCTGTTTTTGGTCATCCATGCCGTGGGCCACTATATCTGCCCGGCGGAATTCGACAAGGTCCATTATGTCTGCCTGTCCCACCCTGCGGATCAGGCGTCTGACCGCTCCGTCGTTCCACCCGGAATTATAGCCGATCATATGGTTAGCGATAAGGTTTGTAGCTTTACGGGTTATGTCTTTACTGAACTTAAATCTGGCCATGATTTCACCGGAAAGAAGGGCGCTTTCCTTTTCATGACCCAAAAATCGCCATTTGCCGTCTATTTTTTTTCTTATGCGTGGTTTTGCAATATCATGGAAAAGGGCAGTAAGCCTAAGGACGGGGACCGGTTCCACCCTGTCAAGGGTTTCCATAATATGTTTAAAAACCGTATATCGGTGGTATCTATTTTGTCGCATTCGGTATCCTTCGAGGAGTTCAGGGAGAAAATGCTTAAGGAGCCCTGTTCTGAACATCAGGTTAAACCCTGTGGAGGGTTTGGGGCTCATCAGGACTTTCATCAATTCTTCCCGAATGCGCTCTGACGCCACTCGAAGGAGCAGGGGGGTCATTTGAGTGAGGGTGTTAAGCGTTTCCGGTTCTATTCGAAATTTGAGTTCCGTGGCAAATCGTACGGCCCTTAAGAGTCGTAGCGGGTCTTCCCTGAACCGTTCCTCAGGATCTCCCACCGCCCTTAAGAGTTTTTTTTTGATATCTGCTTTTCCACCTCGGGGGTCAAGTATCCCGCCTGTTTCCGAATCAAATGCCATGGCGTTGATAGTAAAATCGCGGTGGCCTAAGTCTTCCTCGATATCGTTTTTTCCTCCCCTGAAGGTGGTCACCTCAAAGTGATTAGCCGAATCAACAAGGGTTACCGTGTCGTGCTTGAGTGCAAAGAGTCTTGTGTCGCGAAATATGGTCTTTATTTCCGAGGGTGTGGCCGTTGTTGTCACATCCCAGTCTGTTATCGGGCGTTTTAAGCAGAAATCACGCACTGCCCCACCCACGATATATGCCTGGTGCCCGGCGTATTTAAGCCTGTTAAGTATGTCGGAAACAAATTTTGGGATTTGTGGTTTGAGTATGGAATCAAGATTTGGCATAACTGTGCAGCCCGGCTAAATAATTGACCCCGAAATAGGTGAACAGGACGCAGGAAAATCCAATGAAGCAGAGGATAGCGATTTTTTTCCCCTTCCATCCCCTTACCGTTCGTGAATGAAGCACAGAGGCATAGATGAGCCATGTGATCAGGGACCATGTCTCCTTTGGATCCCAGCTCCAGTAAGTTCCCCAGGCGGAATGTGCCCAGACCGAACCGGTGATGATCCCGAGGGTAAGCATTAAAAAACCAATCACAACCATCTGGTAGTTCAGTTCATCAAGGACGCCCTTTCCGGGAATCAGTTTCAAAAAGAGGTTTTTCCTGTCGTCGTTGTCTAACCGTTTTAAAAGATACATGATACTGATTCCGAAAGAGAGACCGAATGCGGCATATCCAAAAAAACAGGTGATCACATGGCTGATGAGCCAGTTGCTTTTGAGGGCCGGGATAAGCGGCTGGATGTGGCTTCTGACGTTCGGGGAAAATGAGGCATAGGCCAGGGCTAAAAATGCAAGTGGCGTGACAAAGGCGCCGAAGGTCCTGCTTTTTGTTCGCCATTCCATAATGAGATAGAGAAGAATTACTGTCCAGGCGAAAAATATCAGGGATTCATATAGATTTGAAAAGGGCGCGTGTCCGATACCCAGGCTGTAGGATTCCAACCATCTCAATACAATTGCTATTGTCTGGACTGCAAATCCCACTGCAGTCACGATAGTTGCCAGTCTACCGAAGATGTCCCTACCGTTAACCATCATAAAAAGGTAGAGCATGAACGAGCCAAAATAGACAAATGTAATATAGCTGAGGATGAGGGAGTTAATCATGTATTTTTATCCTTTTTCCGAAAACGTATCTTTGAGATCATTTGTCAGGTTTTCCAGTTCCCTCTGAAAACCCACAGGATTTTTGCTGGCGGTTCCCGCAACGCTGATTTTTGTTCCTGACTCTTCTTCCGATAACCGGACCCAGATCTTCCTGTGAGAAGTAAAAAAAGTGACAAAAAAACCTGCTACCATCATGAAACATCCTATCCAGACTATATTTACTCCGGGGTCTTTATTCACCTGCAAGCCCGTGTAATATGCGCTTTCAAGATGGTCTAAGAAAAAGGTATATGGTTTGAATTCCGAAGCATTAAACTTAGGGGAGCGGGCCATTGGCGCGGGCAGTCTTTTCCGGACTATTTGCGGATTCTGAAACACCCAGAAGTCGACTTCCTCTCCCTGTGAAGGTTGAATCAGCACCTGGACCGCGGCTCCCAGTCCCATCAAGTCTCCTTTGACGTCAACCACTATGAGTTGTCCTTCTTTTTCAGGCAATTGTACTGGATGTCCCGGTTCAATCACCAGTGTCGTGATGTCGTCTTTGTTAGCATGTTTTGCAATCTTCAGCCGCACCTTTTTGCCGGGCAGTTTACCATAGCTGGCCTGGTAAAACGTCACGCCTTTGAATTGGATCGGATGGTTGACCAGGGCGCTTCTTTTTTCCACTTCTTTTCCATTTATAAAGAAGGTCAGGTCTGAACGATATTCTTTAGGCGCACCGTTTTTGTAAAAATCAACCGTAAACTTGTCACAACTCACCTCAAAACCGAGCTTTAGCGGGGACATTCCTTTTCGCAGAGTTACTGTGTCAATCTTTCCCCCTTCCAATATATTGACATATGCCTCAAACCCGAAAAAAGATCCTACCAGCCCGCCAATGAGGATAATAAGCACGCTTAAGTGGATGAGATAGACACCGAAATGGGAGTAGCCTCCTTTTTCGCCGTAAAAAAAACGGTCATGTCCCGTCTCCTTGTTTTGTGTTCTCTTGTAACGCTTTTGAAGGAATCGGCCAATGCTAAGGACGGGATCATTTATCTTCGTCTGTACGAAAAAAGTCTGTTCCGGTTGTAAATGCTCAAAAGGTTTTGTGCGGTCCGGTCTCGGGATCGTACTGAATCGTTTCCATGCACCGGAAAATCTATCAACAGAGCAAATTATCAAGTTCAGACCGAGACCCCCTAAAAGAAGCCTGAACCAGAGGGAATGGTACATGTCAAACAGGTTGAGGTTACTCAAAAAGCTGAACCATCTTGGGCTGAGACTTTTTGCAAACTGCACGGCGCCTTGGCCCTGCTGGGGAATCAGTGTGCCTATAATAGATGCGATTGCCAGGATGATCAAGAGCACAATGGTCAATTTGACCGAACTGAAGAAGCGCCATAGGGCATTTGATTTTTTGTCGGTTTTGGATGATGTCATAATAGTCTAAAGTTTGGAACGAGTCGATCCTGTCGAGAAGGGACGGAAACCAGCAACGGACAAATGGCGTATAGCATGGATGAGGACAAACTGCAAATCAAAACCCATCAAAAGATTTGACCATTTTGCCCGCATCATGTAATAAAGCCGTTATGTTTAGGCCATGACAAGCAGCCTGAAGAGATTTAAAGAGAAACTTAGCCTGAAGGTTATGGGGTAATGGAGAAAAAACTATAGAATATCGGTAAGATAAGGAGCTTTTTTTATGTTAGACCTTAAATTTGTAAGATCCAATCTCGGCAGCATAAAAGATATGCTCAAAACAAGGGGTTATGACCTTGATATCTCACGATTTGAGACTCTGGATCAGGAAAGAAGAGCGAGGTTGACCATCTTGGAAGAGCTTCGCCACCGCCGCAATCAGGTCAGCGACGATATCGCGGCAATGAAAAAAAAGGGTGAGGATGCATCGTCAGTCATCGCTGAAATGAAGACGGTCTCTTCAAATATCAAGGAAAAGGAAAAGGAACTTCCCCTGTTTGTTGATGAGCTGAACGAAATGCTCATGATTATACCAAATATGCCTCACGAATCCGTGCCCGTCGGAAAGGATGAAACAGATAACCCGGTTATTCGAACCTGGGGAGAAATTCGGAAAATGGATTTCGAGGCACTTCTCCACTGGGAGATAGGAGAAAAACTCGGCATTCTCGATTTTGCCCGCGCTGCCAAGATTGCCGGCGCCAGATTCGCCCTTTACCGGGGCCCTGGCGCCAGGCTGGAAAGGGCCCTCATTAACTTCATGCTCGACATCCACACAAAAGAGCACGGATACACCGAGATTCTGCCTCCGTTCATGGTAAATTCCGATTCCATGACCGCTACCGGCCAGTTACCCAAGTTTAAAGAAGACCTTTTCAAAATAGAGGGTTGGGATTTTTATCTGATCCCCACGGCAGAGGTACCCGTGACCAATATTCATCGTGAGGAGGTCCTTCCTGAGGACCAGATGCCCGTTTACTATGTCTCCTATACGCCATGCTTTCGTTCAGAGGCCGGATCTTACGGCAAGGACACCCGGGGCCTCATTCGGCAACACCAGTTTAATAAAGTGGAACTGGTCAAGTTCACGAGACCGGAAGAATCATATGATGAATTGGAAAAACTGACCCGAAACGCAGAAGAGATTTTAAGACGCCTTGAACTCCCGTACCGTGTGATTACGCTTTGTACCGGAGACCTCGGTTTTTCCGCGGCCAAGACCTATGATCTGGAGGCATGGCTTCCGGGTCAGGGACTATACAGGGAGATTTCGTCCTGCAGTAACTTTACTGATTTTCAGGCAAGGCGGGCAGGGATACGGTTTAAGAGAAAAGGGTCGAAAGGTACGGAACTGGTAAACACGTTAAACGGTTCCGGTCTGGCCGTGGGAAGGACTCTGGTTGCCATCCTCGAAAACTATCAGCAGGCGGATGGCAGTGTAAGAATACCGGAAGCTCTTAAACCGTATATGGGAGGCGTCGATTTTATTAACTAAAATCGCGGAGCGATGTAATAGCTCAATAAATAGAGGCGTTTTTGCATAGTGGCGGGGCATGCGGAACTCTTTTCAAAGAGGCGCATCTTTATTTTTACAACGCATCTGCCACGCCCCAAATACCTTAACCAGTCGGCTCCTGACAGGCGGGACAGCCAAACATAATAGGAGCAATCTTTGAGGGGGCTGTCCGGTACCGAATTGTAAAGAGGGCCGCCGTGATTCGAGCCACAGCAAGGTTATGCGCTTCTTTGAAAAGAGTTCCGCATGCCTCGACGTGCTTGCCTGTCGAAGCGAAGCGTAGATCCCGCTATCGGGGCCGTCTTTGTGTCGGGACGCCGGTCGTTATTCAAGAGATGTCTGCATAAATTTGAGTTTCGCCAAATATTGAGCAGATACGGAGCGATTTTGTGGATATTAAGAACCATTATTCATCGGGCTGGAGAGGTTACCAGGGGAAACTCAAACGGGAAGAACGCAGAAAGACCTTCCTGAAAAAACTTCCTGTTGTGGCGCTTTATTCGGGAACCTGTTTACTGGTTTTATTTTTTGTTTTTTATACGGGTTCCCGGCTTTTGGGGTATCTGGGCCGGGAGGGCCACCGCCCGTTACATACCCAAAAAACGCCCGTTGTTATTCGCGAAAAGATGCCCGATCAGGACCTTTCATTTGAGCTAAAGGATCTGGACCTGGATTACACGAGTCTTTCGGATCATTTTTTTGTTCAAAGGGATGGTACCCGTCTTACGGTGCATTCATCACTTGATGCAGACCTTCAAAATTATATTCTTTCCCTCCTTAAACGTTCCCGGACAGAGCAGGCCGCTGTAGTGGTTTTGAGTCCTATGGACGGCAGAATCCTTGCAATGGCAAATTATGAAAAAGGGGGGAAGGGAGATAATCTTTGCACCAAAGCGGTCTACCCTGCAGCAAGTCTGTTCAAAATTGTTTCTGCTGCCGCGGCCCTTGAGACTGCCGGATTCACACCGAACAGGGCGGTAATATTTACAGGCGGCAAGCACACCCTTTACAAGAGGCAGTTAAAGAAAAAAGCAGGCCGATACTCCACAAAAACAAGCTTCAGAGAGGCATTTGGTTCATCCATCAATTCCGTTTTCGGAAAAATGGGAATATATGACCTTGGCCGGAGCGTGATCTCTGAATATGCAGACAGGTTCTTGTTTAATCGGTTGATCTCTTTTGATCTTCCCATGGAACAGAGCACGGTTAATGTTCCGGATGATGATTACGGTCTGGCTGAAATTGCATCGGGTTTTAACAGGGTAACTCTGATTTCTCCCTTACATGCCGCATTGCTGGTTTCGGCAGTGGCTAACAAGGGAATTGTGATGGCTCCAAGGCTAATTGAACGGGTTTTCAATGATTCGGGTGAACTCCTTTACCAAGGCCGGCCCGGCCTGCTCGGTTCGCCCATAAGCAGTGGAACGGCAAAGGATCTAAAGCTTTTGATGAGGGATACGATCTTTAACGGGACCTGTCGAAAAAGTTTTCGGACACTGCGCCGTAGCAAGGCATTCAGGGACGTTGAATTGGGGGCCAAGACAGGTACGATAAATGATAAACTGGATCGATTCAAATATGACTGGCTTACGGTATATGCCCTGCCTCGGGACGGTACTAAGCGCATTTGTATGGCGGTCTTGAGCGTCCATGGCGAAAAACTGGGTATTCGGGCCAGTGAATTGGGCCGTCATATTATCAAATATTATATTACGATGTAGGATACTCTTGTTTGTTGTTTTTTGCTTATGAGCAAGGTATTATATCCATATAGTGAATTTAATTTGGACAGGATTACGTACCCGCAATGGCTCGACCTGAACAGTTGTTTGGCCGTAAACTCATACTTTAAGTCAGCCTCTACTTCTAAAACAAGGAAGAAGGAGAAAAAGGAATGTGCGGAATTGTGTGCTATGTTGGGAAAAAACAGGCCAGGCCTATACTGTTGGACGGATTAAAACAACTTGAATACCGTGGTTATGACTCTGCCGGTGTTGCCGTGCAACAGGGAAATGATATTGACTGCTATCGTTCAGTTGGAAAAATAGTTGAATTAGAAAGAAAATTGAATGGTCTCGATATCAATGGCACCATGGGTATAGCCCATACCCGATGGGCTACCCACGGTGAACCCACGGAGGAAAATGCACATCCTCACAGGGACCAGGACGAGAACGTATTCTTGATCCACAACGGTATTATTGAAAACTATCATACGCTCAAGAAAAAACTTGAAAAACAGGGCATTAAATTCAGGTCTGAGACGGACACGGAGGTCCTTGCCCATTTGATAGGGCTGAACT
Organism: Desulfobacterales bacterium; assembly: GCA_021107495.1. Taxonomy (GTDB): domain Bacteria; phylum Desulfobacterota; class DSM-4660; order Desulfatiglandales; family Desulfatiglandaceae; genus JAIOSR01. The sequence continues at coordinate 9,853 of JAIOSR010000376.1, forward strand.
ATGAGGGGAGTCTCAATGAGGCCGTGAGAAAGACCATGTCCCAGGTCGAGGGCACTTTCGGACTGGCCGTCATACACAAGGATGTGCCCGATGAAATCGTGATTGCAAGAAGAGGCAGCCCGCTGATCATTGGCGTGAGCGAAGACGGGCATTTTGCAGCCTCGGATGTTTCTGCCATGGTGAGATACACCAACAAGGTGGTTCATCTGGAGGAAAATGAATTAGCCACGCTTACTGCTGACGGTTTTTCCATGTCCACGGCCCAGGCCAAACCCATTGAAAGAAGTATGGAGACAGTGGAATGGCGTGTCGAGGATGCGGAATTGGACGGTTTTCCCCATTTTATGCTCAAGGAGATATATGAGCAACCGGAGACCATAAAAAATGCCTTCAGGGGCAGGCTCGAACCGGGGGAAGGGGTTCCCAAATTAGGGGGTATTATGCCGGTCTGGGAAAGGCTGAAAAAATGCCGGCACCTGGTTATTGTTGCCTGTGGCACGTCCTATTACGCCGGTTGTGTGGGGAGATATCTTTTTGAAAAGCTGACCGAAATTGACGTTGAGGTGGAACTGGCGTCCGAATTCCGTTACCGGAAACTAAACTTTCAACCCAATACCTTTATTCTTGCCCTGAGCCAGTCAGGTGAAACCGCTGATACACTTGCCGCCCTAAGGGAGGCCAAAAGAAAGGGGGCTACTCTATTAGGCGTCGTTAATGTTGTGGGCAGTTCCATTTCCAGGGAGACAGAGGCAGGGGTGTATAACCATGCCGGACCGGAGATCGGCGTGGCCTCAACCAAAATATTTACTTCCCAGTTGACCATACTTACCCTTATGGCCCTTCTTTTGGGTCGTCACCAGAACCTGTCTCTGACCGAAGGAGTTGAGGCCATTCGAGCCCTTCAGAACTTGCCGGATCAGGTGAAGACCGTGCTTTCCCAGGCCAACCATA
>JAIOSR010000044.1 GCA_021107495.1 Desulfobacterales bacterium
CCAGGAAAAATAATTGAGGAGATAGTGTCCGTGTTTCACCCAATGATTTTGGCCATACGCCGGATTAAAAAACCTGTCATTGGAGCAATAAACGGGTTTTGCAGTGGGGGGGGCGCAGGCCTTGCCCAGGCATGTGATATTCTTGTTGCTGCAGAAAATGCCAAAATTCATATGGCCTATGCCCAAATCGGTCAGGCCGTTGATGGAGGGAACAGTCTCTTTCTAACTCAGAAACTTGGTCTTCACAGGGCGGCAGAATTGATTTTTACCGGAGGCTCTTTGGATGCGCAGGAGGCATATCGGTTAGGTATATTCAACCGGGTTGTTTCATCGAAAGATCTTCTCTTGGAGGCTGAAAAGCTGGCGGAAAGATTGGCGCATGCTTCCGGCGTCGCAATCGCTCTCGCTAAAAACTTACTGAATAAGGCCGTTTTCAGAAATCTGGAAACACAGTTAGAGGCAGAAAAAGAGGCTGTAATAACCTGTGCCGGAACCGGGGAATTCAAAGAAGGCATCACGGCTTTTTTTGAAAAACGAACTCCCGATTTTGTAAATTTCTGATCAAAACAACCCATAACCCGTTTCCGCAGTGGGATATCATCCCTGTGGTCAAGGTGTTGTGGGAAATTTGAAAACCTTTTTCAATATTGAAAGATTGTTTCAACAGATTTTCCTGTTAAGCACCCCATATTTCCAGTATTTCCAATATTTCCAAATACATAAAAGATATGATGTTTTGGCATGGTTTTAGCATTTTATCCTATGAAAAGTGCCTTTGCATAAGTAAAACCCGGATAATATAACCGTTCCGTGGATCGTTACGCCTTCTCCAATTTGGAGGGAATGAGAGAAATAGTTTAATTGGGGCATTGAGCCCGGAAAGTGGTTTTTAAATAGGGTTGTGAATTAGTCTACTACTGCAACTTGAAAATCCTTGTCCCTCCTCGACGGGATTTAACGGTTTCTTAACCGGACATATTTATAAATGTGCCTGTGTTACAAAATAGCTTCGACTTTGCGTTCCGCTAAGCCTCTCTGCGCCACGCTATCCCGCCATGATATCGCCACCTTCCGGGTCTAAGGAGCTTTGAAATTTGAAAAACCCAGTCAAATTAAAATGAAACCTTTTCACATGAAGGTCTTTGATCGTTAAAGCCTCTTATTAGCAATACCGGGAAAGATATAAATGTCCTTTGCAGAAATAAATGGAATTAATATTTATTACGAAATGCACGACAATGGCGGTACCCTTGAGACGCTTGTACTGCTCAATCATGGTTTTGGTTCCACCAAGATGTGGAGGGACATATATCCTCGTTTGGTTGAAAAGGGTTACAGGGTAATCATATACGATAGAAGGGGGTATGGACGATCAGAGAAGACTGATTTTGAAGAATTTTATGTAAGTGACAGATTTCGCCCTGAAAATGTTAAGACCTTGGCCGGATTGATGGAGAGGTTGAATATCGGTACGTTTAGTATCATTGCACAGTGTGAGGGAGGCGTCATAGGCGTAGATTATGCTGTCGAGTACCCTCATCAGGTTAAGACGATGGTCATTTCAAGTACCCAGTGTCACAACAAGCTACCAATGGATAAATTTAACAAAATGAAATTCCCAAAACCATATGAAGACCTCAATTCAAAGTTTAGGGAAGATATAATATATTGGCAGGGCAGGGCTTATTCTGAAACATATTATAATCTATTCAGTAAATATGGCGGAGGCGGAGCTTATGGCAATGGATTGTTTGATATGAGAGATCTATTGCAATTGGTAACCTGCCCGACACTTGTCCTATATCCGGACAGGAGTCCTATCTTTGATGTCGAGCAAGGCGTCGAATTCTATCGCAACCTTCCTGAGGGAGAGCTTGCAGTTATTCCGGACTGCGGGCACAACACCTATGATGATAAGCCCGAGGAGTTCATCATGTTTGTATTGGATTTTTTAAAGAGACATACATTAAGGGACAGTCCCTGAGTGTGAACGGGGGATTAAATATGTGTTAAAGGGGGAATCAATGGCAGAAAATCACATAATATTTGAGATTGAAGAGGAAATTGGTACTGTAATTCTCAATCGTTCCGAAAAAGGAAACCCATTCGATTGGAGCACCATCAAGGAGATGGAAGAGGTGCTTTACCGCGTTGAGCATGACGAGGGTATAAGGGGGATGATTCTAACTGCCAGGGGTGAGAAGTATTTCTGTGTTGGGGCGGATATCAAATTGATGGAGTCCATTGAGGGAAAGGAATACACGGAATTTCTCATGGCAGGTTTAAGGATGAATGAAAAGATCCAGCGATGCCGGAAACCCACTATCGCCGCTATTAATGGTATTGCGGTGGGAGCCGGGGCGGAAGTCGCTATGTCCTGTGATCTGAGGATTGCCTCAACCAATGCCAGGATTGGTGTTCCGGAACTCAAGATAGGGATGGTTCCCGGTTGGGGGGGGGTCTTCAGGTTGACAAGACTTGTGGGACAGACCAAGGCCATGGAAATGGTCCTGACAGCAGCAAACATAAAGGCTGAGGAAGCCAAAGAGGCGGGGCTGATTAATAAAGTTGTTGAAACAGGGGAAGTTTTGAATGAGGCCAGGAGGCTTATGAAAAAGATACTGCTTAATGCACCTCAGAGTATCGCCTTTGCCAAATATATTATTCGGTCCGCACCTGAGATGCCGTTTCATGTTGGAGAAAACTATGAGGCGATGACGAGTGTCCTGTCTTTTCTGAGCAAGGACGGCAAAGAGGGAATGGAGGCATTTTTTCAAAAGAGAGAACCTACCTGGTCCGGAAGGTAAACAATCAACTGTAACAAAAAGGCCGAGTAATTTCTGGGGGTCTTCCCCGCAAATTAACAGACAGGAAAGGAGGTTTTTGTTATGAAAAGAGGAAGGGTAGTACTTGCAGGTATGTTAATCGTTTTGTTTGGATGTGTGTTTTGTTTTTCGCAGGCATATGCTGAAAAAGGTGTTACCGAAAACGAAATTAAAATTGGAGGATCCCTGGACTTGGCAGGACCTGCAGCGTTCATGGGGCAGAATGTCGCCCGGGGCATTAAACTTTATTTTGCAAAGGTAAATGCCGAAGGAGGAATAAACGGCCGGAAGCTGACCTATATCGCTGAAAATGATGGCTATGTGGTTGCCAAAACGGTTGCCAATTACAAAAAGTTGACCATGAAGCACAGGGTCTTCTGCCTGTTGGGCTCTACAGGGAGCGTGGGTCCAAAGGCCCTTAAACCTTACCTGCAGGAAGACAAGGTTCCCCTGTTGGGTCCCTACGGCTATACCTCGGCCATGTTCCGCCCTCCCCTTAGATATCTTTTCAACATCTACTGCACCTTCGAAGACCAGGCCAGGATTCTGGTTGATATGTTAAAAAAGGACTGGAAGGTGAAAAAGCCGGTCATAGGATTACTTGCTGAGGATAATGAAATTGGGCAGGATACGATTCGAGGCGCAAAAATGCAGATGGCCAAATACGGCTGGGGGGACCCGCTGATCGAGCTATATAAGCGGTCAGCCATTGATTTCAGCTCTCAGGTTCTTCGCCTCAAGGGAAAAAAAGTGGAATACTTTTTCTTTCCCGTCATCTCATCTCACACCGCAGCTATTTTGAAGGAATGCCAGAAGGCCGGATTTAAGCCTTACCTGTTTGGAACGGGTACCGCCACGGACGTAAAGTTCCTCAAAAAGGCCGGAGAATCCGCCTATTACGGAAAGGGCTTCCAGGCCTTTGCCACTCAGAACAACGAGAACAGCGATTCTGCCGGGGTCAAGGAATTCCGTGCAGCCATTGTAAAATATGATCCTGAAAACAAAGATCCCAATTCCTTTAATCTTTTTGGGTATGGCATCGCAAAAGTTCTGTGTGAAGGGATTAAGCGAGCGGGCAAGGACCTGACAAGGGAAAAGTTAGTGGATGCCCTCGAAACTCTCAAAGGCTTTGAAACAGGCATTTTCCCTCCCGCTACCTATGGTAAGAACAATCGGCGGGGAACCAATTCCGTGCGTCTGTTAAAGGCGAATAAAGCCAAAAACAATTTTGATATCATGACAGGGTGGATGACGGCTGAATAAAAATTTATACCTGCTGCCCCCGGAGAAAGGGAGATGTCCCTGTCTCCGGGGCATGTAGTGTAAATTTGAGGCAATGGCAGAGTGAGGGCACAAAATGTATATGCAGGAGCTCAGCTTTTTAAACAGGAAGCTTTCATCGTATGGATTCGTCTTTGCCCGAGTAATGCCATAACGTCTTGAGATATTTCCACGGCTGGCCTGATTCCAAGCGGAAAGAAGCATTTTCCCCGCCTCCGGACGATTACTCTATGAAATTGTCTGCGCGTTGTGTCTCTGGCGGTTTTTTTGTCCGATTTGAGGTGCTCGCTACCAAACCCTCGGTCCAAGTCAGGGTTTCCTTAACCCTGTGAATCCTGAGACCGGATTGAAACAGCCGTAGAAAACATTCAGTCTTTGTGAATAGGCATGGGCTTATTTATTATTATATGTCGGGTACGCGAAAATGATTGTAGACGGAATAATTAACGGAACAGCTCTGGGATGTATTTACGCGCTGGTCGCCCTGGGATTCGTGCTGGTTTATAAGGCCACAAAGGTGATCAATTTTGCACAGGGAGAGATCATGATGGTCTGCTCCTACATCTGTTATGCCGGAATAACGACCTTCCATTTAAATTTTGTTATCTCTTTTATCATAGCCATCGTGTTTGGTTTTGTTCTTGGTTCTTTGCTGGAAAGGCTCTTTATGCGGCCGCTGATAGGGTATTCGGTTCTTTCTGTCGTTATTGCTACCATCGGTATAGCAATGGTCCTTCAGGCTATTGTGGGGCTCATATGGACCTTTGAACCACAAAAGCTGGATCCCTTTCAGGTTTCACCATATCAAATCTGGGCTGTCTCCATTAGCCCTGTTCATCTTTGGACCATTATCATCACCTTCACGCTGACGCTCTTCTTTTTCCTTTTCTTCCGTTACACCCTTATAGGTATTAACCTGAGAGCAATTGCCGAAGATCTCATAGGTTCCATGGCTACCGGGATAGCGGTCAGGAAAATGTTCAATTTCACCTGGGGATTGGCCGGTGCGGTCGGTGCCGTCGCGGGTGTCTTACTCGCACCCATTGTCTTCCTTCATCCCCACATGGGTGCGGTGGGTCTGAGAGCCCTGCCTGCCGCGGTACTTGGGAGCTTTGGTAGTATCCCCGGCGCTATTGTGGGCGGACTGGTGCTGGGAATATCAGAGACCATAGCCGGACTTTATTTGCCAAAAGAGATAAAAGATGTGTTTCCATGGCTGGTTCTGTTCCTGGTTCTCCTCGTCAGACCCGAAGGTATATTTTATACGTATGAACAAAAAAAGGTATAGGCATGAGAACATTCACAATAAAACTGGGAAAAAGAAAACTTCGGTTTTCAGATCGGATGATCAAGGAAGACGATGAAAAGAGATGGTGGATCGTTCCCCTGATCCTGGGAGTCTATCTTCTGCCTTTTGTTCTGGATGAATATTCCATTTATTTGATGCACTTGATAGCAGTTGCAATTATTGGCGCGGTTGCGCTGGATATCCTGTGCGGTTTTTGCGGGCAGCTCTCTCTGGGGCATGCAGCTTTTATAGGAATTGGTGCCTATAGCTACGGCATATTGCATATGACCCTCCACGTCGGATGTATCCTCTCCCTTGTATTGGCGGGTCTTATGGGCGCCTTTTTGAGTTTGCTGGTCGGCATACCTTCTTTGAGACTAAAGGGGCTATATCTTGCCATCATGACAATGGGTTTTGTTTTTATAGTTGATGAATCCATCCGTTATTTCAAGGAATGGACTAATGGTGTGGAGGGTTTCCGTGTGTCCAGGGTCATTGACCTCGGGTTTGCGGAGCTCAATTCCGGGGAGGTAGAATTTTATTATTTTATCTACACCTTGGTCATTTTGGTTGTTGTGGCATCCAGATTTCTGCTTAATAGTAAATTGGGACGGGCTTTTACCAGTATCAGGGACAGCGACACGGCTGCTGAAGTAAGCGGTATCAATTTGCTCTTTTATAAGGTCCTCGCCTTTGCCATAAGTTCCTTTATTGCCTCAATTGCAGGGGGCCTGATGGCTATTATCATCGGCACCATCAGCCCGGAAGATTTCAATATATGGCTGTCCATCAATTATCTGATCATGCTGGTTATCGGGGGGATGGGGGCCGTTTACGGGGCCGTTATCGGAGCTTCCTTCATTGTTTTTCTGCCCGAGTTGATTTCTGGACTGCGCGACTCGTTTTTCCCGCCCGGAACGGAGCTTGCAGTACTCCAATATCTGATTTATGGGTTGATTATTTTGGTGTTTATTGTGTTCGAGCCGCATGGCATTTACGGCCGATGGCTTGTTATCAAAAGTTATTTCAAAAAATTTCCTTTTAATGAAAAAAGAATTGGCAGAATGGCCTGGATTCTTCGCTGGAGGTAGGCGTGAATATCTTAGATGTGGAAAATCTGTTTATATCCTTTCGAGGCCTTACGGCCTTAAACGGAATCAGTTTTTCGGTTGAAAAGGGTCACATCTTCGGTCTTATAGGGACCAACGGATCGGGAAAAAGCACTTTTTTCAATTGTGTAAACAGGCTGTATAAACCCCAGAAGGGTCGCATCATATACAAGGGAAAAATCAACCTGCTCAGACAGCGAAGTCACAGGATACCTGAACTGGGGATTGCAAGAACATTCCAGAACCTGGAGCTTTTCCATTACACAAAGGTCCTGGAGAATATAATGGTTGGCCTACACCCCAGATTAAAGATGAGCCGGCTCTTTAAACACCTTTCTCCAAGGGCCTTTAACGCTGAGTGGGAATGGGACAGGAATGAAGCATTCAGGATTTTGGATTTTCTTGGAATAACAAGATTTCACGGCCGCTTGGTCTCCAGTCTGCCCTATGGCCTCCAGAAATTGATTGAGCTGGGAAGAGCGCTCGCGGCCCGACCGGACCTGCTACTCTTAGATGAACCATCGGCAGGGATGAACGATGAGGAGTCAAAGGAAATAGCAAGGTTGATAAAGTCTATCAGGGAAGATTATGGCACGACTGTTTTATTAGTGGAACATGATATGAATCTGGTCCAATCTATTTGTGACAGCGTGTGCGTTCTGGATTCGGGCAATGTTATCAAGATCGGAAAACCGGCTGAGGTGACCAAAGATCCCGAGGTCCTTAAAATTTTCCTTGGGGAGGAAACCGATGC
>JAIOSR010000532.1 GCA_021107495.1 Desulfobacterales bacterium
GGAACGCAGCAGATGGCCTTTTTACGAAGCCGTCAAATTTGGAGGTAATAATGACTGATATTAATCCGATAAACTACAAAATCCACATTGAACCCGATTTAAATGATTTCAGGTTTCTGGGGAGCACTGAAATATTGTTAAAGGCCTTAAAACCGGTTACCGAAATTTCACTAAATACCCTGGAACTGGAAATTTTTAACTGCAAAGTCCTTGCGGGTGCCGGGTTTCTGGACTGTACCTTTCATACCCATCCTGAAAAGGAACGAATGACGATCTCTCTTCCCAATGAAATGGCGGGCGAAATCAGACTGAGGATAGATTACGAAGGACAAATCAATGACAGGATGGCCGGTTTTTACAGGAGTAAATATGTTGCCAAAGGCAAGGACAGATACATTGCGGTCACGCAATTTGAAGAAAGCGATGCTCGAAGTGCCTTTCCATGTTTTGACCGGCCGGACAAGAAAGCGACTTTTGACATTGAGATGGTCATCGATGAAGAACTGGTCGCCATTTCCAACTCACCCGTTACCTTGGAGCAGACCACAGGTGACGGCAAAAAGCTCGTAAGATTCGGGGAGACACCCAGGATGTCCACGTACCTGCTTTTTTTCGGGGTCGGCGAGTTTGAGTTCATTGAAGACCCCGGCCGTGTGCTGGTCCGCGCGGCGGCCATGCCGGGAATGATAAAACATGCGGGATTGGGTCTCGAATTCGGGAGAAAGTCCCTTGATTTCTGTGAAGAAAACTTCGGGACGGAATATCCCCTTGAAAAGCTTGATCTCATTGCCGTTCCTGATTTTGCATTCGGCGCAATGGAAAACTGGGGCGCCATTACATTCAGGGAGAACCTTTTGCTTCATTTCCCCGGTATCACATCCAAGGCGGGCGAGGAAAGGATGTGTGAGGTCATTGCCCACGAGATCGTACACCAGTGGTTTGGAAACCTGGTCACCCCTTGTGATTGGAAGTACCTCTGGCTGAACGAGAGCTTTGCAACATATTTCGGTTATGGGGCCGTGGCCCACTATCACCCGGAGTGGGACATGTGGGAGCAATTCCTGCATTCCCAGACCCATACGGCCCTTGAAAGGGACTCTTTATGGGAAACATTCCCCATTGAGATCCCGGGAGGAGAGCATGTGGTAATCAACATTGCCACGGCCCCGATCATTTATAACAAGGGCGCGAGCATATTGAGGCATATCAAGGGATATATGGGAGACGATGTATTTAAAGAAGGGCTCATACGTTATCTCAAAAAACATGAATACGCCTGCTCATCAAGCCCCGACATGTGGGAGGCGTTTGAAGAAATTTCAGAAAAACCCATAACCCAAATAATGAAGAGCTGGATCGAACAGCCGGGGTTCCCGATCATCGAGGCAAAGAAAGAGGGAAACAGACTTGTTCTCACACAGAAACGATTCACCTATTTACCCGGGGACACGGATCAGACATGGCTTGTGCCCATAAGTGTGAGAGTCTTCTATGACAATGGTGATTCGAAAATCATTTCAGCCCTTCTTGAAGATAAACAGACAAGTATGGACCTTGGTGATGATGTGGTTGCGTACAAGGTCAATGACAGGCAGACCGGATTCTATAGAGTAAGATACGCGGACAGGAGAAACCTGCACGAGCTCGGAAAACTGGTGTCAGGTCAAGGTCTTCAGGCGGAAGACCGCTGGGGCCTTCAAAATGACCTCTATGCGCTTGTTAAAGGCGGCCATGCCGGGATGGATGACTATATAGCGGTTGTCTCAAATTATTCTCATGAAGACGCCTTTCTTCCCCTGATCAGTATTGCGGAAAATCTTTTTCATGCATATCTGGTCATGGAAGGGCATGAAAAAGAAAAAGTGGCCGCAACGGGTCGGTCCCTGCTTGAGAAGGTTTTAGGTGATATAGGCTATGAGCCGGAACCGGGCGAAAAGCACACCACATCCGTGCTCAGGGATCAGATCCTGTTTCATGCCGTGCTTTACGGTTCCAAAGATGCGGAAAAATTCGCACTTGATAAATTTTCCTCCCTCATGGAGGGTGATGCGGTTCATCCCGACATTATGAAGAGCGTCATGCAGGCAGGTGCCCTGAGAGGTGATAACAAGGTGTTTGACTGGTTTGATGAAAGACTCCATTCGTCTCAAAGCGAGCATGAAAGGATGAACATATTGGTGGCCCTTTCCAGCTTCAGTGACAGGACTTTAATTGAAAAGGCCCAGCAGTACATCCTGGACAAGGTCCCCAACCGCAATAAATTCATACCCGCCGGGGCCATGGCCATAAACCCGCATGCAGTACCCCATATGTGGGTCTGGTACAGGTCGAAGGTCAAAGTGCTTGAAAAGCTACATCCACTTCACTATGAGCGGGTGATCGCCGGAATTATTCCCGTTTGCGGGCTTGGAAAAGAGGAGGAAGTTAGGGGATTTTTTGAGAATTCTGTGACCGAAAAGGGCCTGTCAAAAGATGTGGTAGGATTATCCTTAGAGAAATTGGAGATAAACGGCAGAATGAGGAGTTATAATAAGGATTAACCTACACCCTATTAGTTGTTGCTCATCCAGAAACTAATATTTTTGAATGAGCACTATCAGCCATCAGCTTTCGGCTTTCAGCAAAGGACATTAAAAACAAGGCGTTGGCTGATCGCTGACCGCTGAAAGCACCATCCAGAAATTGGTTGTTTCTGGATGGACACTATTTGTTCTTTTTGCCTTGATACGGCCATAAATGCATGCTATGCCCTGTCCTCAATCGGGGAATTTTTCAGGTCTGAGAACTAACCTGAGAATGGGTATTGGAATGTATTTCTGAAAGGGGAATATTTATGCTTAATCTAAAATTTGATGAAAATGTTTGCACAACCTGCCCTACTGGTGACTGCCTCGTAAAGTGCCAGTATATGGACGTCGACAAGGATACGGCAATAGAGGAGATGTTGAAGATAAGCCGGGGAGAGGACTCTTTTGTCTTTAACGATTGTGTCACATGTTACGGGTGCGAGGAATACTGCAAGCGGGGGAATCATCCCTTTTATCTGATCACCGAGAAGAGAGAGGAAAAAGGGTTGCTGACCTCACCTAGGGCCGTTACCAGACAATGGATTAACATCGGGGAGCCCCAGGGAAAATACAGACTGGGAAAGGTGAAGGAAAAGCTCCTTGCTTTCGGTTTTATGCCTGAATTTTTGCGATGGGTTAAGGGAAGGCTTTTTGAGGATGTTATGCCCTCCTTTGCTTTCGGACAGGAGTTCTTTTGTAACGTGGTTTATATACATTTTGCAAATACCTCGATAATAAAGGAAAGACTCCCAATAATCGTGGACAATTACAAAAAACTGGGCGTCAAAGAGGTTGTTTTCATCCATGATGAATGTTACGGCGCATTCACCCACCTTGCACCCGCATATGGCATAGAGGTACCCTTTAAGTCCACACACTACTATGAATATCTGTATGGCCGGCTACAGGAATTAAAGGACGAGATCAGGCCTTTGAATATAAAAGTGGCATACCAGAGACCCTGCTCATCCCGGCTTTCCGCTGACAAACATCATTATCTGGCCGATATCATGAAGTTAATCGGAGTTGATCTGGTTGAAAGAGAGTATCAGGATGAAAACGCCCTGTGCTGCGGCGGCATTTTCAGCATGTGTTTCGGCTATGGGCTTGCAGATGATGTGCAGAAGCGGAATATAGCTGATATGGAAGAGCATGGCGCCGAGTATTGTGTTTTTAACTGCCCGGCATGTCAGAGCGCTTTGGGTGAGAAGATCGCAAAAAGAGGTATAAAGCCTGTCCACATGATTGATCTGTGCAGGATGGCCATAGGCGAAAAATAAAAACCGGAGGTACCTTTTACAGATATTTATTAGACAGGATAACAGGATAAACAAGATTCTGTTTCGAGGGATCAAACAAAGCTAAAAGTGGCCTTTGTTATCCTGTAAATCATAGAAAAATCACAACCCTGGCCCAGACCTGACTTGCAGAGGTCTGACTTGCATTGCTGAACCTGTCCGTAACAGGTTTTGTGGAACAGAAATCTGAAATCAAACGGAAGCTAAGGGATTTAAAAGAAGATTTACGGGATGGGTTTATGTGTTTTTTAATCCTGAATATCCTGTAAATCCTGTCAAAAAAAATGAAGCCCTATGTAAATAAACCGGAGGTATTATGATATGAGTGATATTACACAATCACTTGCTGAGATAGTGGGAGAAAGCTATGTTTCCGATCAGCCTGAAGAGGCATATTTCTATGCACGTGACCCGGGTTTGATGCCGACCCATGAACCGGACTATGTGGTTATTCCGAAGACCGTGGAGGAAATACAAAAGATCGTGAGGCTTGCCAACAGGGAGAAGATCCCGATCGTCCCCATGGGGGCGGGCATGGCCCTGACCGGTCTGGTTATTCCCCTTAAAGGGGGTATAGTTGTTGATATGAAGCGGATGACCGGAATAATCGAGGTCAATGAAAACGCACGGCTTGTCATTGTTGAAGGGGGCACCTCACAGGGATTATTAAAGTCACACCTGGAAAAAAATTATCCAAAATTGCGCCACAGTATTCCCGACTCTCCTGCAACGGCTACTATTGCGGCAAACGTGATGATACACGGCCAGGGCAGGCTGTCACAACAGTACGGCTTCAATTCCGACATGGTTGCAGGCCTGGAAGTCGTGCTGGCTTCCGGCGAAGTCTGCAAGATCGGCTCGAACTCGATATCTCCGGACTGGTTTTCAAAAGGGGCGCCCATGCCCGATCTGTCCGGGTTGTTCTTAGGATGGTTCGGTGCGACCGGAATTATTACAAAGGTAGCCCTCAAGCTCTATCCCAGGAAAAAAATGAGGGATGTTGAGCTATTTATTACCGATAGAGAGGACCTTATCCAGGATATGGTATTTGAATTGACCCACACGGAAATGGTGGAAGATATCAATATCTTCACTCAGCCATTACCCATGATATTCAAGGACAACCACCACATGGCCATTTTCTTTACCGGTGATACGGATACGGAGCTTGAATTTAAGAGAAAAATGATCTGGGATTCACTGGACCGGTTTATCAGGAGCAAAGACGGCGGGTTTATGGGCGTGTCGCCGGCCATGAAACCGACACTTTTGGAAATGCCTCAAAGGAGCGTGAGCAGGTTTGCGGACGTAAACAAGGGTGGAGGGTTCGAATATTCCGGGCCGATCATATTAGTTGAAAAATACCCGGAATGTGCTCGAAAAATAAAGGAGTTGGCCGAGAAATACGAGCTCGGATACTCCGGTATGGCCAGGATTATCGGAAGGGGCCACTGTATGATGTTTGGTTTTGCCTTTACCTTTAACCGGGCAGACCCTGATATGATGGACAGAACCAGGAAGGCATTGCACGAGGTCAGTGAATTTTCTTTAAAAGCGGGCGGCGTTTTCTGGAAGGCGACCGCGGATGAACAAAGAATGGCCCTTGATAAAATGGACCCGAACACACGGGCCCTCATGGGCATGATAAAGAAAAACATAGACCCCAACGGCATAATGAATCCTGGAAACTGGGAGGTAAAATAGATGAAATATGCGGATATTGTTCACAGGTGTTTCAGGTGCGGGTACTGTAAATTTACGAGTGATTATACCGACTTCAATTGCCCTGCCTACAGAAAATTCAGGTTTGAGACTTATGCGCCCGGGGGCAGAATGTGGTTGATCAGGGCATGGCTAAATGATGAGATTAAAACCAGCGAACGCTTTCAGGAAATCATTTACTCCTGTGCCACCTGTGCCAACTGTGTCGAACACTGCGTGTTCACCTTCAGCGAGGACCTGGTCAACATCTTTATCGCGGCAAGGGAAGAGCTGGTCAGTGAAGGCATTATCCCGCCGCCTGTTCGAGACTTCCTGAAAAACATTCATGTAAACGGCAATCCATATAAGGAACCGGCTAACGAGAGGGGCAAATGGGCTGAGGGTACGCCAATTGAGACCTATGACGGACAGGAATATCTTTTTTATGTGGGCTGTGTGGGTTCCTATGACGAAAGGGCAAAAAAAATTGCCGCGACAGTGGGCAGCCTTCTGGTCAAGGCCGGGGTTTCCCTGGGAATACTCGGGGAGAAAGAAACCTGTGACGGAAATGAGGTCAGGACCCTGGGAGAGTCGGGTCTGTTTCAGCTTTTAGCGGAACAGAACATTGAATCATTTAAAAAACATGGCATTAAAAAGATCATAACGTTGGACCCCCATTCCTTTAATGCCTTTAAAAACGATTATCCGGGTCTTGGTGGTGAATTTGAGGTGTATCATTACACCCAGGTCCTGGCCCAATTGATCCGGTCCGGAAAGATCGATTTGAAGGAATACAAGGCCAAAGTCACTTACCACGACCCCTGCTATTTAGGGAGGCATAATGGAGAGTATAAGGCCCCGCGAGAGATCCTGAAATCGATTCCAGGCCTTGAACTGATCGAAATGGAGAGAAACGGGGAGAACGCCTTTTGCTGCGGCGGCGGCGGGGGAAATTTCTTTACAGATATCTTGGGCGGTGGCGAGGACAGTCCCAATAGAATAAGGACGATCGAGGCCCTTGATACCGGGGCCGGGATCATCGCCGTTGCCTGCCCGCAATGCGCCAAGATGTTGGAAGACGGCATAAAGGCCGAAGAACTGGATGACAAATTAACGGTAATGGATGTTGCGGAAATCGTGATGCAGGCAGTGTCATAGGAGTTTTATTCGAGTAAATGAAATGTCAGGCATCGGCCATGCCATTAAGACCGAACACAACAAAGACTAATGTCCTGCTTTTAGGAGTAACCGGCGGTATTGCCAGTGGGAAAACCACTGTGGCCAATCTTTTCGCGGACCTGGGTGCGGCCATTATTGATTTTGATATTATTGCAAGACAGGTTGTCGAGCCGGGAACGCCCTGTTTTGGGGAAATAATAGAGTTCTTTGGTCAGGGGATCGTTGACATAGATGGTCATCTTGATCGAAAAATGCTTTCAGGGATTGTCTTTGAGGATAAGGAGAAAAGAAAAAAACTGGAAGGCATCCTTCACCCGCGCATTTTTGATATATTTATCAGCCGGACAAATGAAATCACAAAGAACGACCCTGACGCGATCATTCAGGCCGTGATTCCTCTCTTATTTGAAGCGGGCCTGCAGCACCTTGTCCACAAAACCCTTGTGGTCTATGTCCCCCGGGAAAAACAAATCGAACGTCTGATCAAGCGGGATAAGATTACCGGGGACCAGGCGGCCAAAATCCTCAAGGCCCAGTTACCCATTGACGAGAAGGCCGGAATGGCCGATTTTGTAATCAATAATGAAAACGCTCTTGATGAGACCAAAGGCCAGGTAGAGGAACTCTGGCAAAAGTTGAAACAAATTCAAGCCATCCCTTAATTCAACAACATTAATTTGCGTGATCCCGGTTCTTCCGGGCTAAGGAGAAAAACCATGACAGATTCCATCTCATTAAAAGAAGCAGACCGCGTTGAAATTCTGACCATTATGGACAACTATACGGATGTGCTTTTAAGAAATACAA
>JAIOSR010000469.1 GCA_021107495.1 Desulfobacterales bacterium
AAACCGGTCGATCCCTTTTTCTCCTGCAGTACTCCAGGAGGGCCCTGTCCCATTCATTCCCGGGCTCCGTTATGGTTATGGTGTCCCCGTAAAGGGCGGCAAACCCCGTGTAACCTTTGGATCGTTCCAGTACCTCAGGATATGGCGGCGTATCCACAATAATCGGCCCGAGCTTTCTCTTGCCGGATCTTGTCTCAGGGTAGTTCCAGAAGGTCAATCCGCCCCTTTTGTCCACGTAATCGACCACCTCCTGATATGGGGCGATTCCCTGATCTCCATGATACTGATCAAAAGGGGAACTCCTGAAGGGATCTGTATTGACCATGAACAAGAGAGAAAATCCGCAAATCACAACGCCGGATATTCTGGAAAGGCCCTTCCATTTTAACAGCATGATTCCCAGAGCGAGTGGAAATACGAAAAACAATATCAAAGGCAAAGCCCGCTTGAAATAGCGATTGGAAAAACCATTGTGCAGGATGGGAAGTTCTTTGTAATCCTCGGGATTTTCAAGTCCTATGATTAAAATCCGCCTTTCATGGTTGTGTGCAGTGAGATTTTTCTTAAAATAGGAACCGGTCCAGTAATAAAAAGGTGCGGTTTCAGATCCGGGAATTATGATCATGTCAGGGTGCTTTTCCTGAATCTTTTTAATGCCGGCCAGGTATTTATCCGGTCCAGCTTTGTTGATCGAATGAAGCTCCACCCTTTTTTTCAAGATATTTCTAAAGGGAAAAAGACCGTATTCCATTGCCAGCCTGTCATGATCATTTATAAAGAGAACGTCAAACCCTCTCGCCTTTGCGAGCCTGACAAGAGACTCAAGTTCAAGCTCTCCATCACTGTAAGTGGTCCGGAGATCAATCAGACCGGGAACCTGAAGATAATCGTCAGCCCTCACCGTGGGATGTGAAAAAATGAGTAAGGCTATGATTATCAAAAAAAAATTTACTGAACGCATAAATTCATTTCCTGTCGGTCGCCGAATACACTCAACCCTTTAACAATTTGACCGTTCTTTAAAAAGTGAAGCATACAGGACATCGATCTTTTCAATCATCTTTTCCACACTGAAGTCCTGGCACATTTCCCTCCCCTTTCTTCCCATCTCATCCCGTATCTTCTTGTCACTCAATAGCCTGGTGATAGCACGAGATAAGCCAGTCAAATCACCGGGCTCAACAAGAAATCCGTTCTGGCCGGGCTTGACAAGATCCGGGATACCTCCCACATGGCTTGCAATGACCGGCTTTCCGGCTGCCATGGCCTCTGCAAGCACCCTCCCCATTCCTTCGTTCAATGACGGGAGTACAAAGACGTCAAGAATTTGCATGAGTTCAGGGATATCATCGCGCCATCCCAAGAATTTTACCCTGTCGGACACGCCCATTTGCAATGCCTTCGCCCGCAATTCTTTTTCAAGATCACCTTTTCCCACAAAGACCAAAGTTGCTTCGGGATAGTCCTGCCATACCGACTCCATGGCATTTAACAGGTGCATTGGTCCTTTTATTGGAAGCAACCAGCCTACCGTACCCACAACGAGCCCTCTGGTGCTAATTCCCAGAGATTCCCTTTTCTCTTCAACATTGACCCGTGCTGACAGGTAATCATCTATCTCCACCCCACTATGGATGGTTACTATTTTTTCCGTCCTGGAAACAGAAGATTTAAGATAGTCGTTCCTTTCTCCCACGGTGAGGGCAATCAAACGGTCCGTAATCAAGGCCATAAACCTTTCTAACAATACAAAAAATCTGGAGGCCAAAGGTCCGAAGTGGCCGTAAAAGATATGGCCGTGAGCTGTGTGCACGACAATGGGCACGCGCGCCAGCCATGCGGCCCATCGTCCCAGGATCCCCGCCTTGGACGTATGGGTATGAACCATGTCCGGTTTTTCCCGAATCATCAATCGCCATAGATAAAATAAGGCCTGAAGGTCTCTAAAAGGCGATATCCTTCGAACCAGAGAAGGAACAGGAATGACATTTACGCCTCTCTCCATTGCCTCCTTAATACGACTGTCAACCGATTGTTTCTCCCAGTCGGTCATATGGGATTCAAGGGAAAGGCCGTGAACCAGTACAAGTTCATATTTTTCGGCCAGTCCCAGACAGGTGAGCAATGTATTTTCTGCTGAACCGCCCCTGTCCAGACGCGTGATAATATGAAGGATTTTAGCCATGGTGATTAACTTGTTTATCCTTATTTATTGATCGGGGTTTCTCAGCCCAGACCAGGAGAGAAGGCCCGATTATCCACCTGCCGTCACTTACCCAGAAAACAAGTCTGGAAACAAGATGAATAATGTCCTTTGCTGTTTTGACCAAACCCTTGACATGAGTATAGGCATAGGGGTCACCTTTGGTTAAAGGAGAATTGGTTGCCATAATATTGACAAATCCGACCCGCGACAATAAGTGAAAAATTGATTTACTGGTAAAACAATATGGATGGAACACGAAAGGGCTTTTTTGAACCAGCCGTGAAGCGATTTTCCTGAAAGGCAGATAGGCCCGATAGGCTGATTTTTGAAAAATGACATTTCTAACCCTGATTCCTATTACCCCTCCCTGTTCCATTATCCGGTAACATTCTCTCACTTCCTTAAAAGGGTCTTCAAACATGACCATGACATCCCACAATGTTATGGCATCAAAAGAACTGTCTGGATAATGAGCATCCTTTAGAGACCCGTTGAAAATATTCTTGCTCCCCACCTGTTTCTTTGCGGTTTTGACAGCGGCACTGACGATCTCCACGCCCGATATATTCCAGCCGTCTCTTGCGGCTAAATCAAGAAAATAACCATACCCGCAACCCACATCCAGGAGTGACTTTTGCCTCTGCCTGATTTTCGAGGAAAGATATCTGAGGCTTGAGTTGAAAAATGCCTGTTTGGAATCGGCAACTGTTTCATGGGGATCAACGTCCTGGTAATGGCTTATCAAGACATCCCGGGTATCCGCACTCTTTTCCCGCAGCCTGAAAAGAAGGCCACAGCCGGCACAGCCATAATAGCGGTCGAGACCCAAAGGCCGGGGAATGATCTTAGTTGATTGGCAACAGATGCATTTCATTGTCGAGCATTGCCCTTAATTGATCCGTATGCCGCTCCCACGAATAGTTTTTCGCGGCATATTCATGACAGTCAAGTCTCAATTGCTTATATTGTTTCTTTCTGACGAAATACTCACCAACAGCCCGCCGGATTCCCTCTGACATGGACTCAGGCGAGGTATCCCTGAAAAGGAACCGGGAATCAAAACCGGAAAGGATCTCCCTTGTTCCTCCTACGGGAGTTCCCAAAACCGGCGTACCGCAGGCCATGGATTCAGGCGTCACAAGGCCGAAACCTTCCAGGCTACGAGTGGGCAAAACAAAAAAATCAGCGGCACCATAATATTCGGATAATATATCCGGGGGAATGAACCCCGCCATAGTTACATCATTAAGCAGGCCGTATTCCTTAATAAGCCTCTTAAGGTTCCGCATTTCAATCCCCTCGCCGCCCAATATGAGATGGATTTCATCCGGACCCCTCTTCAAAATACGGATAGATTTCAATAGATTTTCAATGCCCATCCTTGGTTCCAGGTTCCGGACGGTAAGTAGATGTATCCTGCCCTCTGGAAAACCCAGTTTATGTTTCAGAAACTTTCGATCCTCTGGCGGCCGGAAGCGATTCAGGTCCACACCCCCCGGGTTTATCTGGATCCTGTCGGCAGTTATTCCATGTATGTCCTGCACCTTTTCTTTCATGTACCGGCTGAGGACCATGATTTTCATGGCCCTCTTGAGACAGAATTTTTCAATCATGCGACGGAAATTCACGTTGAGAAAAACCATAAACCGATTACTGTTTGGATATGATAACAGATATTCCTCATGGCTTGGCGAATGGAATACATAGAGAAAGGGGAGGTGCCCGAGCTTTCTCGTAATCAGGAGAGAAAAGCAGTTGAAAGGCTGGTGGCAGATGGCTGTCTGAAAGGGCGCATCTTGTGTGAAACGCCTGTAGAAATTAACAGGATATCTTACAACGGGAAATAATGAACGAAGCATATTTTGAGCCGAAGCACTGTAGGATCCGACACTGACCCCGTTTATGTCGCTAATGACCCTTAACGGCAAACCTGCATGGCGAGTTATTGCAAAGACCGAAATGTCTTCATCAGCCAGCCCGGTAGCCTGCTGATAAAGGAC
>JAIOSR010000433.1 GCA_021107495.1 Desulfobacterales bacterium
CAAACAGGGCCCCGGGATATTTCCAGGGATATCCAAGGCATAAGACAGGAGCTTGAAGCCGTCAAAGATACCTATCCTAAATTCAAATTGTGGCTGGCGCCTGGCACCGCTATTTTCTCTGATGCGGGAGTGATCTTGACTAAGGTGAACCAGGCAAGTGAGCGGGAGGGTCGTACTTATGTCCGAATGGATATGGACATGAACATTTTTCTGCAACAAGAGATCTACGGCAAGCATCCTGACATCCTGAATCTTTCCAAATTAGATGAGAACACAACTATGCTGACCCATGTAATTGGAAAAGAGGGTAAATTTGACGATTCCATATGCTATGTCACACGCCTTGCACCAGTCGATAAAGGGGATATCCTGCTTATAACCAATACCGGAATATCATCGCTCCCTTTGGTCGAACCGATAAAAGAGCATTACCTAAATGCGAGAAAGATGTGCCCGGTGAATATTTGACGGGCTTGCAAAGAAGTCCCTCAAGGCATGAATAAGCCCCGGCAAATGGGCTCATTTTTTCCGGCGCTTGCACCCATGTTAGGAGAACGATTGCTTGAGCGTTACGCCCGTTATGAAACAGTATTCAGCCGTAAAACTTATGTATAGATGAGGCCTCAGAGTATTCCTGAAACAAGGAGATTCTTTTCTTATGATAGAA
Source organism: Desulfobacterales bacterium (assembly GCA_021107495.1). Classification (GTDB taxonomy): domain Bacteria; phylum Desulfobacterota; class DSM-4660; order Desulfatiglandales; family Desulfatiglandaceae; genus JAIOSR01. The sequence continues at coordinate 668 of JAIOSR010000433.1, forward strand.
ATGAGAAAAAAGGAAAGAGAAATAAACGACAAAGAAGAAATAGAGACAATCCTTAAAAAGGCGACCGTCATGCGCATAGCACTGGTCAACGGGGATATGCCATATATCGTACCGGTAGCTTTCGGGTATAAAGATGATGTTATTTATTTTCATTCTTCCCGTAAAGGCATGAAAATGGATATCATAAGGAAAAACAATAATATTTGTTTTGAAGTGGAGACTGATGTGGCTTTAGTGGAAGGCCAAAAACCCTGTGATTTTAACTTTGAGTACAGGAGTGTAATCGGATTCGGGACCGCGCATATCCTGGAAAGTGATGAAGAAAAACGAAAAGGCTTTGATGTCCTCATGACGCACTATGCAGATCCGCCATTCGAGTATAAGCCACAAGGGCTCAAAGCCGCCTTTGTGGTAAAAATTGGAATTGACGGCATGAAAGGAAAAAAACCGGACAGCACATCTTTCGCGTAAACATACCACCCCTCTCCAAGGCTTGGGCCCTACCCTCGAGCCTGGAAGCCCTACGGGCTGGAAGCGGAGCCTGAGGCCGGGGGAGAGGGGAGTTCACTACGAACCCATCGAGCTTAGTTCCCCACGATACTGATGCTGATTATATTCATGGGAGGAAACCCGCCCATGTTATGGGTGAGAGCGATTTTGGGGTCCTTAATCTGTCTGTCCCCGGCATTTCCCTGGAGCTGCTTGTAGGCCTCATACATCATCCTGAGACCTGATGCCCCGATCGGGTGGCCGAAGCACTTGAGTCCCCCGTCCACCTGGCATGGTATTTTTCCGTCAATATTGAAAAAGCCGTCGCGCACGTCGTTTGGGGCCTTTCCGCGGGGAGAGATCTGCAGGTCTTCATAGGTAACCAGTTCAGTTATGGAAAAGCAGTCGTGGACTTCCATCATGCTGACCTCTTCTCTCGGATTTTTGATCCCTGCCTCCTCGTATGCACGGCCTGCACACCTCTTTGCACTCTCCACATAGGTCCCATCCCATGAGTTGTACATGATTTCTTCGCCCGAGCTTACGGCTATCTGCATGGCCTTTACAAAGACCGGATCAGGGCGAAAATTCTTGGCCATATCGGCGCGGCATACAATGGCCGCGGCCGCACCATCGCTCACCCCGCAGCAATCAAAAAGACCGAGGGGCCAGGCAATCATGGGGGCCTTTAAAATCTGTTCAACGGTCACCTCTTTTCTAAGGTGGGCCTTGGGGTTCTTAGCGCCGTTTTTATGACTCTTGGCCGATATCATGGCTAAGACCTCCTTTCCTTCTTCAGGGCTAAGGCCGTACTTGGAAAAGTAGCGCGTGGCCATCATGGCAAAGGCGCCCGGCGCGGTAATGTTCGGGAAAATCAGCCTGTTCTTTGATCCCAGCACCACGGAAAAATCCGGAAGCCCGCCGTATCCCGTGTCCTTGAGCTTTTCGCTCCCCAGGGCGAGGCATATGTCGTAGGCCCCGGAAGCCACGGCATAGACCGCTCCCCTTAGGGCTTCGGTTCCGGTGGCGCAAAAATTTTCAACCCTGGTAACGGGGAGAAAAGGAAGCTTCAAGGCAAAACTCAGGGGAATTGCAGATTTGCCCACATTCACTTCATCAAAACATGAACCGAACCATGCGGCTTGAATATCCTTTTTTTCTATGCCTGCATCTTCTATTGCTTCCGTAGCTGCCTCAACCATCAGTTCTTCCGATCCGGTGTCCCAGCGTTCACCAAACCGTGTACACCCCATGCCGATGATTGCAACCTTATCTCTGATGCCTTCTGCCATTATTTCATCCTCCTCGTATATATGTAGAAGTTCAGCTCTCTAACAAAATCCCCCTCAATCCCCCTTTAGAAAAGGGGGGAAGTAAAGGTCCTCCCCTTTTTTAAAGGGGAGTTAGAGGGGCTTTTTAGGGTTTTTGTTTCAAATAATTTAACCGGTTGGACCGGGCCATCAGTCTCTTAGCCCATTGCCGGAACGGCCTTCCAGAAATAGCCGTGCATGCCGTATTTCTCGTCCACGTATTTTCTTCGAAAGCTCATTTCCATGGGCATCTCTACCTTTAACTCTTCGAGATCAACGTCGGTGAAGTCGAACCAGTACCTGCCGCCCCCTTCAAAGTCGACAATACCATAGATGGCCGGCGGGTTGGGGCTATAGGCGAGGTTGTCCCCCGTGTATGTAAAAAGAGTTCCCATCCTGTCTGAAAAGCGGTAAGGCTCCATCTGGTTGACTGCACCGCAATCGGGGTTGACGCATATGTGTTGTGCCGGATACTGGGGTGTGCCACATGATTTGCACAGGCTGCCGTACAGTCCCAATACCTGCTTGCGGCTCCTCCAGAGTTCCGATAGCGCCGTAAAGGCAACAGTCTCCCCCCGAATACCCTTTTCCGTGGAAAGGAGGTTGCGGAAAGCCGCCATTTTTTCATAGCTGTTTAGGTCTCTTCTCGTTTCCAGGTGCTTGCTGATGCCCCTTCGGCCTGACCTGATTTTTTCAATCGTGTCCGTTACCTCAAAGAGCATGGCGTCTGCGCCGGCCCCGAATCCTACAACGGCGATCCGATCCCCCGGTTTTGCATTCTCCAGGGCAATGACAAAATGCATCATCGGATCGGCGGTCCCGGTAAACCCGACCCGGGCAAGGAGCGGTTCCACGACCTGGGATTCGTTGAGCCCGAGGGTCCGCGCGATTTTCTTGAAGTCACCACCGTACAGGCAGGGGTAGACAACACTGTCGATTTTGTTAGAATCAATGGAGCATGCCTTTGCAAGCCCGGCTAATGCTTCGACGATGAATTTGGTGTACCCTTCGTCCCGGATAAACCTGTCTTCCCACTGCCGGTCGAAATGTTCCCCTGAGCTTCTCCAGTGATCCA
>JAIOSR010000337.1 GCA_021107495.1 Desulfobacterales bacterium
ACAGCTTTGCTGAGTTCTCGGACAGCCTTTCAGGTGAACCTGAAAAACAGTTACATTACGATGTTATGTCCTTTCTTGGCAACATCAAAATCAGGGAATTACATGGAGGATCAATATTTTGATGTCAAATACATATAAATGTGGTATTTTTTAAAAATATGAAGAGATATATTTGGCCTTTTGGGGAGAGCTTCGTTTTTTATTGACAGAATAGAAGTTAATGAATTAAATTATAGGATTGCGGAATAAAAGGGCCATGTAAATGTTTGAAAGCTTAACCGAGAGATTCAACCGCACATTTAAAAAGATAACAGGGCGGGGCAGATTAAGCGAAGCGAATATTCAGGACGCCTTAAAAGAGGTGCGTTTAGCCCTCTTGGAGGCGGATGTCAACTATAAAGTGGTAAAAAAGCTGGTGGATGATATCCGCCGGCGTGCTGTTGGACAGGAAGTCTTAGAGAGTCTGGCTCCGGGTCAGCAGCTTATAAAGATCGTCAATGAAGAGCTGACGATCCTAATGGGTGAGGAAAAACAGGGGCTTCAATTAACTGGAAGGACGCCTCACTTGCTGATGCTTGTCGGGCTTCAGGGTTCGGGCAAGACCACGACGGCAGCCAAGCTGGCAAGGTTCCTTCGAAAACAGGGAAGGCACCCATATCTTGTACCGGCGGATATTTACAGACCGGCCGCCATTGATCAGCTTAAGAAATTGGGCGCACAGATTGATCTGCCCGTGTATCCATCTGATCAGACACAAAAGCCGGAAGACATTTGTCTGGATGCAATATCAAAGGCAGGGAAAGAGGGCGCGGATGTCTTGATTTTCGATACTGCCGGCCGTCTTCACATTGATGAGGCTCTGATGTCGGAGCTGGTGAGGATCAAGCAAAAGACTGATCCCATTGAGATTCTTTTAGTGGCCGATGCCATGACCGGGCAGGACGCGGTCAATGTGGCAAAGCATTTTGATGAAAGTCTGAATATTACCGGCGTCATTCTTTCCAAGATGGAAGGTGATGCCAGGGGGGGCGCGGCACTTTCCATAAAGGCAGTGACCAATAAGCCCATCAAGTTTATTGGTGTGGGTGAGCAGGTCGATGCCATAGAGCCCTTCCATCCGGACAGGATGGCCTCTCAGATCCTGGGCATGGGAGATGTGCTTACTCTCATTGAAAAGGCCCAGGGAGAGTTTGATGAAAAAGAGGCCCTGAACTTAGAGAAAAAACTCAAGAAACATCAGTTTGATCTGGAAGATTTTCAGGCCCAGTTGAGGCAGATGAAAAAGCTCGGATCCCTTGAACAGATCCTGGGCATGTTGCCGGGAATGGGGAAACTCAAGAAACTGAAACAGTTGAAACCGGACGAAAGTGAACTGGTTATGGTGGAGGCTATCATCAATTCCATGACCAGGGAGGAGCGACGAAGCTATAAAGTCATAAACGGGAGCCGAAGACGGAGGATCGCAAGGGGTAGCGGGACCACCGTACAGGATGTAAATCGTCTTCTGAAAAATTTTACACAAACGAAAAAGATGATGGAACGTTTTATAAAGAAAGGCCAGTTCGACATGGGGTCCTTTCTCGGCCATTGATTGTTTCATAATTGGAATTGTTGATAAAAAGAACTATGAATTCAAATTTATATCTATACTTAAGGGGGTGAAATGGCAGTTAGAATTAGGTTGGCACGGATGGGGTCTAAAAAGAAACCTTTTTATCGATTGGTCGCGGCTAATTCCGAGGCACCGCGCGACGGGAAATTTTTGGAGATATTGGGTTATTACGACCCAATGAAAGATCCTGTTGTCATTAAGATTCATGAAGACAAGGTCAAATACTGGATCGAGCAAGGTGCGCTTTTATCGGAATCTGCCGGGGCTCTTTTGAAGAAACAGGGATTGTCCACGTCTCATCCATAAACAAACTGATATGACGTGGCGATGACACCCAGGCACGGAGGTGAGTCGAGATGAAGGAGCTGATTGCGTATATTGCGAAGGCACTAGTGGACAAGCCGGAGGAAGTCGGTGTCACGGAGATAGAGGGGGAGCAGACCTCTGTTATCGAGTTGAAAGTGGCCAAGGAAGACTTGGGAAAGGTCATTGGCAAGCAGGGCCGCACCGCACGGGCTATGAGAACAATTTTGAGTGCAGCCTCCACAAAGATAAAAAAGCGTTCCGTTTTGGAGATTATTGAATAATTGTGATGGGCTCGTATAGAGTCCGTCAAGCCCGTATGGCGTGAGTGCCGGGCTGGCCCCCTGGGAAAAGGGGACGCCCTCCAAGGCCGAACAAAGAGGCGCGGGGAGAGTTTGTTAAGAGGTTGTCTGTATTGAGCCAGGTTTCATCCGGCAGTTTGCTTATAGTTGGGAAGGTCATTCGACCACATGGAAAAAGGGGTCTTCTCAGGATCGCGTCTTATGCCGGGCCCGAGGCATCTTTTTTAGACGCGGGGTCTGTTTTTCTTAGACCCGTTTCAGGCGAAATCCACGAAGTCAGGGTGACTTCTGTTAATGCCCACAAAAATACATTTTTGATGCGGTTGAAGGACCTGAGATCTAAGGATGAGGCCGAAGCGTACAAGGGGGCCGATATTCTCATAAACAAAGATACCCTTGTCCGTGAAGAGGACGAATGTTTCTGGTATGAGCTTCTGGGTCTTAAGGTTTACCTGGATACCGGTGATTATTTAGGCCGTGTTTCGCATATTATTTCCGCAAGGTCCAATGACGTGTATGTGGTCCGGGAAGGGGAAAAGGAGATCTTCATCCCTGCCACACATGAGGTAGTCAAAGAGATTGACCTTGAAAATGAAAAGATGGTCATTTCGGCCATGGAGGGTTTGCTGGATTTGAATGAGGTTTGATGTCCTCACCATATTTTCGGAGATGTTTTCCGCCTACCTGAGGGAAGGGATATTGGGGCGGGCGGTAAAACGGGAGATCGTGGATATCGGGATTGTCAATATCCGCGATTTTGCAAAAGGGGCCCACAAGACCACCGATGACCGTCCTTACGGGGGTGGAGACGGGATGGTCATGAAGCCTGGCCCCATTTACAGGTCCCTCGAATCCGTTGAAAGGGTCAAGGGCCGGAGCCTCGTGATCCTTCTCAGTCCGCAGGGCGAAACCTTTGATCAGGCCATGGCATGGGAACTTGCAGAATGGGACCAACTGATTTTGGTATGCGGTCGTTATGAGGGGGTGGATGAGAGGATCAGATTGACCTGTGTTGACAGGGAGATCTCCATTGGCGATTACGTCCTGAGCGGCGGGGAATTAGGCGCCATGGTTATCATGGATGCCGTAAGCCGACTGGTTCCCGGTGTTTTAGGTGGGGAGACATCGAATCTTGAAGATTCTTTTGAGGGAGGCCTCCTAGAATATCCACAGTTTACAAGGCCGAGGGTCTTTCAGGAAAATGAGGTACCCCCGGTCCTGTTATCGGGAGATCACGAAAGGATCCGCGTTTGGCGAAGGACGGAGTCCTTGAAAAGGACCCTTGAAAAGAG
>JAIOSR010000306.1 GCA_021107495.1 Desulfobacterales bacterium
AGAGTTAAACGTTTGGCAAAAATCGTATAAGCTTTGTTTGCATATATATAAAGTAACGAAACGTTTTCCAAAAGATGAAATGTACGGTTTGACCTAACAAATCAGAAGATCCGCTGTTTCCATACCACTGAATATCGCCGAGGGGTATGAGAGAAAAACACTTGAATCCTTGAATCCTGGACCCCTTGGACCCTTTCTCCCAAGTAATTGGGAGAAGAACCGTCTGTGTGAAGTAAGTGGCGTAAACCCTGTTTCGAGGAATATCATGAACACAAATCTCATTTACATAACCACAGGCAGTATGGATGAGGCAAAGACGATTGGCAAAGAGCTCGTCTCAAGCAGATTGGCCGCATGCGTCAACATCATTGACAACATGAACTCCATGTACTGGTGGGATGGGGAAATCCAGGATGACAGGGAAGTGATTATCATTGCCAAGACCAGGGAGTCCATCGTTCCGGAACTGATCGAAAAGGTAAAATCAATCCACAGCTATGACTGTCCCTGTATCGTGAGCCTGCCGATTTTGGATGGGAACAAGGCATTTTTAGAGTGGATCGTGGATGAAACCAGGTAGGGCCCCGCCTTGCGGGACCTGAAAGGCGGGCACGGTGTCCCGCCCTACTTTTTTGCCAATTTTTTAACCACAAAAAAGAGGATCACTGAGGCTAACAAAATAAAAATGGCCAGATTATAGCGGACCATAATATAGGCCATCCTGTCCTTCACGGTCTCCCAGTTGCTGCCCAACATATAGCCGACCGCAATCCATATAAGATTCCATACACCGCAACTTATAAGGGCTAGTAAGGCCACCCTGAAAGTCCTCAGTCTTGATATCCCGCCGGATATCGATATGACAGAACGGATTCCCGGAAAAAACCTGTTCAGCAGGATGAGCAGGTAGCCGTATTTCCGGAACCAATCTTCTGCCCGCATTATGTCCCGGGCCTTGAAAAACCACAAATCCCTTTCCACAAAAAATCGCCTGCCTAAAAGCCCGCCGACCCAAAAGAGAAACATAAAGCCAAGAAGGCTCCCAAGTGTGGTGGAGAGGTAAACCCCTATAAAATGCAGTCTTTCCGTACCCACTAAAAAGGCCCCGAATGCGGTTATGGTGTCACCCGGAATGGGCGGAAAGACATTCTCAACAAATGCGCTCAGACCTAATAAGAAATAGATGAGAAAATCCGGAAGTGAATCTAGCAAATCAAGGAAGCGGTCCAGATATGACAACTGTTCTATCTCCTTAGGAAGTTTTGAAGGATTTCATACATGCTCTCAATAAGTATGTGTGATCTACAGGATAAGCGTTCACATGTTCGGCCCTTACCGACAGGTCTCAGGGGGTTTTTGGTAGACCAGCAAACGGTTTCTCGATTATTAAGTTTTGTACGACAAAAGACAAGGACTCTTTTTGCCTTGACTGAAATGATGCCTTCTGTTAACAGGTTCTCTGTGCAATTAGCTTAAAAAAATTAAAGAAAGAGAAACCGAATGGCAAAGAAGAAAAGCACTCGAAAAGAACTCCTTAAGACAGAAGATGAATTCCTGACAATTTCAGCCCGGGCGATCAACTATTTTAACGCTCATCTCAACCAGTTTAAATTCATCGGTGTTGCCGTGGTTGTCATTATCGTTGCCTACATCGCGGTCCACTTCTATATGCGGTCCATAAACAAAAAAGGCCAGAATGCTTATAATGAAGCCTACTATACCCTAACCCAGAAAGCGGAGCCCGATCTTGACCCCCAAAATCTACAGAAATCAGAAGCGCTGTTTCAAAAGCTGAGAGACGAATATGGCATGTCAAAGGCGGCCCGGTTGGCCCTTCCGCAAATCGCATTTATGAAGTTCGTTGATAAAAAATACGATGAAGCCATTGCCCTGTACCGGGAATTCCTTGACGAGGTGTCAGGAAATACTGAATATGAATCACTGACCCGCCTGGCCTTAGCAGCCTGCTATGAGGCCAAGGGGGATCTGAATGCGGCCATGGAAACCCTGAATTCTATCCTTAAACAGCCGGAAAATTCCTTCAAAGAATCAGCCATGCTGAGCATTGCACGCCTTTACAGGCTTGACCATAAAGATGAAAAATCAAAAGAAATCCTGAAGGAATTTGTTGAAAAATACCCAACTTCCCCATTTCTCCCAATGGCCAAGGCCCGCCTGTAATTTTTTTAATTATACAGAGCAAAGCCTTTTCACTTGACAGTCTGGAAACTATTTCCTACAGTTACTTTGTAGCTAAAATGTAGCTTTTGGTGGTTTGGCAAACCGCCATTTTCTCTCATCAGGTTTTCGGAAAAACGCATAGGAGGCTGTCCGAGAATGGCTTTGTAGCGAGATCGAGCGAAAATTTTGAGGGCAAGTCGACAAGGCCAAAACGGCCGTAGGCGTAGCAGTAGTCTACGTTGAGGACGTTTTGGGCTTGACAACGCAGCCATCATAATTTGCAGCCGATCACAGTAGAAGTCTATTCTCGGACAGCCTCATAGG
>JAIOSR010000282.1 GCA_021107495.1 Desulfobacterales bacterium
ACTCTTATAATATCCGTCCGTCCACCGGTTGGGAATGTATACCGGCGTGGCGACTGAGGAAGGTTGCAGGAAGTTACAATAATCATAGATTTCTTTATTGATGGCGTTCCACCAGGCCTTACCTGATAAATCGGCAGTCTCAAAATCATCCGGGAAATACGGCTGGCTGGGTAATTGGCCCCTTTCGCTTCTTGGTACATATAGTTGAGTGTCTAAAACGATATCATAGTCGCCTCTATCCCTAAACTTTTCGATATCGCCGGCCAATTCAACTGGCAACCTGTTTACAGGGCTCAACAAGATGCCATTGAATATTTCAAGGCCCTTTTCACCGACCAAATTTTCTGAGTGATGCCCCATCTGGAAATAGGCTGCCATTATCCCCCCGATTCAAAAAGGTCGCTAAAGGTAATGATTTTAGAATGTCTGCGAACGGGCCAGGGTTCCAGCATTTTTTGCATAAACTTTAGATCATGCTTGTCCGTGAAATCAATGAAGTCTTGAGAACAGGTTTCATGATTGCCAACCGAAGAAACTGCTTCCGCTATTGACATCCCTTTTTGCTGGAAAGGGTGCTTGCCCGTTAAACAAAAACAGATGGTTATCGCTAAACCAAACTGGTCTGTACGCCAGTCAATCAAATGTTTTTCGTTATTGAGTTGCTCAGGTGCCGCGTATAGTGGCGTGCATGGACCCTGTGGAATCCAATCTTTGGTCAGGGACGATTTCGATATATTTCTTACCAGACCGAAATCTACAAATGCAGGTTCATTATTTGCCTTTCTGAACATAATATTGTCAGGTTTTATATCCCTGTGAACCAGAGAAAACTTCCACATATGCTCAATGGCTAAAGCAAGGCATTTACCGATACGCTTGGCTTCGGTCATTTCCAGCGGTTTGGTTTGGATCTTTTCTGAAAGGGTTCCGCCGTTAAAGTATTCCTCCATGGAATACAGGTAGGTGGTTCCAGCTATTGTTTCCTGGCCATGATCAATCAGCTTTCCGATATATTTCGAATTGCACATTTTCATGGCTTTGATTTCACGGTCAGTCCTGGCAAGGCTGCAATTATGCGGGTGCATAATTTTTAAAGCCACCTGACCATAGAGGCCGCTATCGGCGAGAAAAGTCTCTTTGAAAGCTCCTGCCCCTTTAAAAGAAATCACTTTCAGCGAGTTCAAGTCAGCGATTTTACCAGCTATATCAGCTAATTTGCATTTACCCATATGAATAATTCATCTTAATATGTTCAAAGGCATTCCTGGTTAACCAAGGTTGGAGGGGGGTTGTTTTTTTGGCTGGGATCTCTACATCAATACCGTTGTTTTTTATATAACATAGCCCGACTTTACGGCGCTTAAATTCAATTTCATGCTTCCTGGCATTCTCCGCCGTTTTTTCCGGAAGCACTACATAGGAATAATGGGCAAAAGCGGTATTTCGGTATGCCTGATTCAAGGCTTTTTTCCATTTCGTTAATTTTGCCTCAAAACAGAACAGGCTGCCGTCATGTGATCTGCCGATTATGTCGGTCCGGCCACTTACAAAAAAGAATTCAAAAGCGAATCCTTCAATTGAAAACGGATTTTTCAGATCGCTGATGAGCTGCGTGAAATCTTCAACCAAGTTTTCTTCATACCGATACATTTTCTTCTCCGATCCGGTTGTATGAAGTGAAGGAAGCATCCAGTGTATACAATAAATCCATTATTTGCAATGGTTGGACTTTAACAGCAAACTGAATGTCGGCTGGATTGTTTACCATCGGTTTTGTCAATAGTGTAGATGCGACCCCCATGTCCTTTTTTAGGAGGCCAATCGCGGCGCTGACCTGCACCGGGAGCCGTGCGAGCAAGCGTAGCTTGTTCGCACGGCTTCAGGTGTCAGGTCCAGTGCCTTGTTCCGGCGCAAAGCGCCGGGGCAAGGCACTGGACATAGTCAGCGCCGCGATTCCCGGCGACGAAGTCGCCGGGAACCATTGATTCTATAGTTTCTTTGTAATCTTCAAAAAAATTATCTGATGCCTATAAAAAAAGAATATTTCATGGTTTTCCTAACTCGTGTCCATCCAGAAACAACCAATTTCTGGATGGAGCTTTCAGCGGTCAGCGATCAGCAATCAGCCAACAACTTGTTTTTAGTGTCCTTTGCTGAAAGCTGAGAGCTGATGGCTGATAGCGCGCCCTTCCTCCGCAGTAGCCTACTACGGAGTATGGAAATCCAAAAAAGCTAATTTATGGATGGGCACAAGTTAAAACCTACGCCACAGACAACAAAACCCCACCTCTCTTTTTTGAGAAATGGGGTTTTTGGTCGATCATTGATCATTTTCAAACCTTCTTGAGGTTGAAAGAAAAAATCTAATAACCGGACATACAAATTTAGCCAAACTGTGGAAGATTACAACAGTGAATCGTGTGGGTCAAGTATAAAGAATGGTATGTGGATGCGCGGGCCCTTGAATTAGGACCATTTTGTCTCCATTCAAGGGCTGATCCCGGTTCTTCAACGGGTCGTAGATCCCGTTTTACCGGAAGCCTTTCCCGTCATCTTGTCACGTCATAGCCTTGGCGAAGACGGAAGCCTTAGCGAAGACGGAAGCTGAAAGCGACGGCGGACTTGTCACGCCGTAGTTCTTAACGAAGGCGGATGTTGTGGGGAGGGGGAGTTAAAACCTCCGGCAACCCGATTCGAATCCTTTGCGTGTTACGATATCCTTACTGCTCCGCCAAGATCATGATTCCTTTCTGGGTCACTGAGAATACCTGCTTAACACCTTTTCGCCGAATGTCTCGCTTCACTAGCCGACGATCCTCCAAACGGGCCAGAACGTGCTGGAGGTTCGTTCTGCTGCCCACGATGCCCTTGAACTTGCTGTCGTTAACATGCGTGGGTGTGTTTTCGAGATGCTTTATGACCTTCAACTCGTCCTCGTCCATCTGTGAAGTCTCTGGGAAATGCTCAAAAAGTAGCTTCTTCACGAATGGGGCTGTGAGTGGTATCTTCGCCTCCTTCAATGACCCATATATGAGACTCGTCTCTGCGTATTGGAGCAGGAGTTTGAAGTTTCCCATTGAGAGAACATCGATTATGTGGCAGGATTTTTGGGATAGGGGGAATTGATAGCCACGGACGACCTTTCCCCGCTTCAATCTCAACCCAAGGAATTCCGGGATGTTTCCCTTGCCCTCCTCCCACAATGAATCCAGAGGGTGATAGTGCCTGAATGTGGACCGAACGAGAGATCCGGTTTTCCGGTACGCATCGCTGAACTGATGCTGGAGGTCTCTGTTGGCCAAGAGGAGTACAGAGCCGCTAGGGAGCATCCCTTTGACTCGCTTGCATAGGTGTGTCAACGGCCCAGTCGTTTCACCATCGAAGAAATCCGATTCGTCGAGAAAGAGGACGATATGTTGCTTCTTCGAGCCCAGGTACTCTAGTGTCTCGCGAATGATCTCTCTGACCTCGATGTTCCTGACGGGCGCCATGGTTTCCTGGTAGAGTGAAGTCATTTCACCTCCAATCCCGCCAGGGGCGATGCCAGCCTTCAGGTTCCGCCCTGTGCTTTGGCTAGTAGTCGAAAGTAAGCGATCCCTTAAGTCCGTTGCTTTTCTCGCTGAATGCTTTTTGACGGCAAGAATGCATGCTTCCGCAATCTCCACATCCACGTCGATGAATCTCTGTGCGTTGGAGAGATCCACGTATATGAAGCCTCCGACTTCCATGAAGAGATGATGAACGAGGGTTGTCTTGCCTACACCAGGGTTCCCTGTGATCAGCACAGCAACGGTGGAGTTCCCCTGAGTGATAGCCTTGATAGCCTGCTGCTCAGAATCTCGGCCTATGAAAAGCGATTGGTCTTCCCTCCGAGTTAGGGGGTCGGGCGACAGGCGTGGTTCAGCCTGCAGGTTGTAGTACTCCCACCAGTTAGCCATCTCCAAATGCCTCCGTTTTAGGTGAGCGTGCCGATAAGTTACTGACTTGGCGCGTGTCAGAACTTGCCACATCCTGCCACAACCTGCCACTTGAGTGAATGCTGAGGCAAAGCTGCCACATCCTGCCACAACCTGCCATCATCATCCTCGGGCTCCTTGAGTCGAACTGCATAACTCCACAAATTGCATGTTTTGTAGAAAACCACATTATTCCCAAAGAACCCCATTAAAACATTACGGGGCCTTTTCTTCTCTCAATCCCAATCGTCTCAATTTATTTGAGATTACTTTTTGTAACCTTAAAAATAGGCATGTCAGTTAAAACCTACGTCATAGACAACAAAACCCCACCTCTCTTTTTTGAGAAACGGGGTCTTTGGTCGATCATTGAGCATTTTCAAACCTTCTTGAGGTTGAAAGAAGAGTGCGTCGTTCTGAAAATTTAGGCTGAGGAATTTTCTAAAAAAATCGTATACTTGTCAACCCTGAATTAATGGGTATGGAATGGGTAAAGTTTATACCCATTATTGGTACAGAATCCCAAATACGCGGCCTTTTGGATCCTGAATTCATGGAATATCCAAGTCATATCATTTTCTATGATCTATGCGCTAAGGAACCATTCAAATATTTATGCACAATACTTGAAATAAGTGTTTGATAAGGTATACCTTCTTCAATTGCCTTTATCTGGATTTGATGGTAATCCTTTTGAGAAAGACGAAGATTTATTCGTTTATCCTTTTTCAAAGTATTTCGAGCAGCTTCTATTGCTTTTTTTCTTTCCTGATCAAAATTTTTAACAGGCTGCCACTCATCACGTTCGATTGATTCCATCAGGTCTTTCTCTTCCTGATCGATTGGCTTAAATGCCTTTTTAGTGATTGTTTTCATTATTCCCCCTTCAAACCGTACTTTTTTGTGTATTTACGGCTCGGAAAAGCTGTTTTTAAAAATATTTCATCATTATTTTCCACGTACGGTACGACGATGGCATAGTTGTCAATTTCTAAAATATACATCTTTTGATTGGGATGCCCTGGATTTTCCTCGATTCCGATCATTTGATCAGATTCAATTAAATAGGCAATTTCCTCAAAGGATATCCCGCGTTCTCGTTTTAATATTTCGTTTTTTTCAGGATTCCAATTCAAATATTTCATGCCAATAATATATGCTGATGTCTGCCTTTTGTCAACCTATTTTGGGCGGGTTAGGTTGGAAACAGAACGGGGCGGAGGGTAAGCCGTGAGACCGTAGTCAAGCTTGCTTGGCTACGGGATTGTCGGCTCCGACCGCTGGATATAAAAGGGGACCTGAGGCTTGCTTCAATCTGGACCGGAACCAACGAGATTATGTCCATGATCATTGCCCACGAATGGTACAGGGAATATTTCAAGATGAAAGAAGCCGATATTACTCGTGATTTTGAGACTGATGCCCCTGGGGCCTTTGATCCGGAGGAGAAGATTTATGTATAGATACTTGCCTATATGGCAACATATCTGAACAATTGTAAAAATAATTTTACCTGACAGGGCAAATTATTTAGATAATAATCCCTGCCCATGCAGAATATCATGGATAGGCTATTAGCCTTGAATTTGCCGTGGCAAGTCTTTCTTGAAGTGCTGTGGTCAGGGGAATCAGGTGTTTGAAATTCTAACAGAAAGGCTTTGGACACGCTGTTGAATGATTCCATCATCAGGAGAGAAGCGTACCGGGGCCGATGATATTGTCACCATGTTTTTCGTACACGGAATCGAGCGCGATGTTCAGGTTTTTTCTCTTTTGGGATGAGCCACTTTGATCAAAGAGGGCAAGCTGGTTTTCCGAGGCAAGAAAACTGAGTTTGGATAAGGATATACCCAGGAGCCGGACCGGCCTTTTGCCAGCATCCGTTTTTTCTAATAGACCGCAGGCAATGGAGTATATCTCGGGCCCGTCATCAGTGGGTTTGGGAAGTGTTGCTGACCTGGTAATTTGAACAAAATCGTCGTATTTTACCTTCAGGGTAATGGTCCTGCCGGTGATCTTTTTTTGACGCACGCGCCTGGCGACTTTATCGGCTAATGACAGGAGTTCCTTTTTGGCCGCACCAAGGTCTGATATGTCATTTGAAAAGGTTTCTTCATGTCCGACTGACTTCACGTCTTGATCAGGCACCACGGCTCTTTCGTCTATTCCCATGGATAAGAGATGCATTTTAAGGCCGTGCTTCCCGAACCTTCGTTCCAAAAGCTTTACCGGCACCCGGCTTAAATCTTTGAAGGTTCGTACGTTAAGTCGACCCAGGGCCTCCTGTGTCGCTTTTCCGACTCCCCACATCTTCTTTATGGGAAGCGGGTCCAGAAACTCCCTCACCCGGTCGGGCCGCACCACGGTCAAACCATCGGGCTTTTCCATATCAGAAGCGATCTTGGCCACAAACTTGGATGGGGCCACACCGGCGGAAACAGTCAGACCGGTTTCTTTGACAACCATCTGTTTGATGTTTTTCGCAATTTCCACCGGGTCGCCGAAAAGATGTCTGGAACCGGTGACATCAAGAAACGCCTCATCAATGGACAGGGGTTCAACCAGCGGTGTGAAACGACGGAATATTTCAAATACCTGTTCGGATATTTCTTTGTATCTTTTCATCCTTACCGGAAGAAATATCCCGTTAGGGCAAAGACGCACGGCCTTTGCAATGGGTTGTGCCGAATGGACGCCGAATTCCCTTGCTTCATATGATGCGGACGATACCACGCCCCTTCTGGTGGTCCCGCCCACAATAACCGGTCTTCCTTTTAGCGCGGGGTTGTCCAGCGCCTCGACTGCCGGATAAAAGGCATCCATGTCTAAATGAATAATTGCTCCCGGTTCAGCCATCTCTGCTTTCAGCCTTCTGTTTACCCTATAGTTGCATAAATAACATGGCAAATTGGGTTTAAAGACTGGTATAATAGCCTTTTTTAAACTTTTTGGCTCGGTTGTTGGAATACACTCCAGGTGACATCCTGAAAACAACGAAAAACAGCCATGTTATTTACCCAATGGGAAAGCCGAGGATGCCACATCTCTTGCGTTGTCAAGGGTTCGCGGTAAAGTACTACAGCTTCACCCTCGACGCCTTAGATCTCCCCGCTGAGACGGGATCTACGAGCGGCATCTTCGACTTTTGCAACGTTAGGGTTTACATGGGGATATCCCTGTCCCCTTCACGAGGATTCTTCAAAATTACCTTGATATCCTGTGGTGTTACGCGGTCAATCATGACCCCTAAAGGGAGATCGATATTTTTTGCGGAAAGCCTTATCTGATGTTTGCCTGCGGAAAACACGCCGAGATCAAAATAGACCAGCACCTCCCGGTCTTCGAGTGCCTTTATGTTTTTACGCCTGCCGGAAAGGGTCAGGTTGACCATGTGAGTGGAATCCCTGTCGACCACGAGTTCGTTTTTAAGGTTGGTATAGTGCACCGGAGCAATAACACTGGTTTTGACCTCCTGCTGGCTTGCCAGAACCAGCCAGGCTATCGTTACCAAGGCTAAGGCCCCTAACTTAGGACCCCAATTCTGGATAAAGGCACCTTTGAAAAAACCCTCGAATGTAGGGCCGTGAATTTCCGTCAGGCTCAGCCAATCCTTGAGTTTCGCGGCCAGAGACCCGGGGGTCTCCCACGTGGTGATTTTTCCGCCCACTATTGTAGCGACCTCCCCCCGTTCCTCAGAAACCACGAGGCAGACAGAGTCGGTCTGTTCGGAAAGGCCCAGGGCGGCCCTGTGCCTGGTGCCGTAATGCTCCGGCAGATCCTCCCTTTCGGACAAGGGAAGAATGCAGCCCATACGTGTGAGCCGGCCATGTGCAAGGATCAGTGCCCCGTCATGGGCAGGGGCGTGATGGTTGAAGATGCTTTTTATCAAGATTGGATCGGGAAGTGCCATAATGTTTTGGCCCGCGTGGAGGAACTCGGCAGGATCGTCATCTCTTGTGATAACTACAAGTGCACCGGTCTTTTCTTTAGCCAGCTCAAATGCCACGTCGGCCAGTTCCTTTGCAAGGGCAGCCCGAAAGACACGCTTTCGTGATTTTAGAAAGCGAAGGGGACTGACCTTTTCCAGGACTTGACGAATCTCGGACTGAAAAAGGATCAGCAAGAGGATCAGGAGCACCTGCCAGAAAATCTGGAACACCCATGTAGTCAGAAAAAGATCCCACAGCTTGGCTAAAGAATAGACTCCTCCCAATACAACCAGGCCTATGAGAACACGAAGGGCCCTGGTACCCCTGAACCATACATAGAGCTGATAGGCCACAAGGGTAAGGAACAGGACGTCGATCACATCCCGCCAGGTGGGCGATGGAATAAAATCTAATAAAGACAAAGGCTATCTTCCTCCTGCGATGGCCCGGATATTTTTCGAAAAGCTAATAGGATTATAGACCAAGGCTCTCCCTTTGACAAGGAAAGCTCTGCAAACGTCAAAGTCGTAGTATCAGGTGGACAAAAATCCCCCTTTATTAAGGGGGAAGATTTTGAAGTGACTTATTTTTTGTTAAATACAAAACCAAGTTCCCCCCTTTCTAAAAAGGGTGGGTAGGGGGGATTTTAAGCACAGCAATTATTGTCGTAAAATTAACATGTTAACCTGCAATTTGACTTAACTCTGTTTTTTAGGTGCTGACATCAAGATAAAATGTGGTTTGTATTTTTTTTTGGTGGTATTACAATTAGTCTGTACACAGGTTAAGCGGTTCAATGTTCCCGGTTAAAGAGCCCTAAATGTCTGATATCAAGCGGAGGATACCTCAGTAGAAACGACACGCATGTTTCACTTTTAAACTGGAAGAGTTTGAAGTGAACTAAAGTTTGAAGTGAGCTAATGTTAAGGAATTCTGTCAATTATATAAAATCAGTGGAGCAAAGCGACTCCGTAACTTTATGAACTTTAGATCACTTTAGACACTTTTAACTTGTATGGCTGATGGATTTCAATGGATTATAACCCTTGAATCGATCACTATAGGTTGTATTACAAACGGAAAATCGGAGGTTTGATTGCATAATGGAAAAAGTCACAATAGAGGATGTGAACCTGTATCTTAGTGAGCCTGACGATGTGGCCATGTCCTGGGTAGGGCAGTCGGACCTGGTCACGCAGGTCTTGGCGTCATGGCTGGTGATAGGGGATGAGGATCTGCCCCTGAGTCCCAGGTTATTGGGTAAACCAGGCGTTGGAAAGACCACCCTGGCATACCATGCAGGACGTTCTCTGGGCCGGCCCGTGTATCTGTTTCAGGCCACCATGGATACACGTCCGGAGGACCTGATCGTTACCCCTGTGATTTCCGAAGGGGGAAAGATCAAATATATGGCCAGCTCGGTGGTTTCCGCCATGATTAAAGGGGGCGTTGCCATCATTGATGAAGGAAACAGGATGAGCGAAAAAAGCTGGGCCTCTTTAGCCCCGCTATTGGACAACAGACGATACGTGGAGTCGATTGTTGCCGGTATCAAGATCAAGGCGGCACCGGAATTTCGCCTTTGTACGACCATGAATGATGATGCCAGCACATTTGAGCTTCCGGAATATATCCATTCCAGGCTCCAACCGAGAATTTTCATTGATTTTCCGGAAAGAGATGAGGAATTGTTGATTTTGCAGAGCAACCTCCCCTTTGCCAACGATGAAATACTCGAATATGTGGTTCAATTTCTCCAGGCCGCACATGAGGCTGATGAGCGCTACTCGGTCAGGGATGGTATCAACATTGCGCGCTATGCCCTGAAAAGACTTGTTCAAAGCGCTGAGCGTTTGACATCAACGGATCGGAAGAGAAGAACGACGGACTACCTGAAGGAAGGAGCATCCATGATCCTTGATCCAACTGCCGCCGAATACTTCAGGGAACTCATGGACGATGTGAATGAAGAATAAAGAAAAAAGAATCCAGTGGAAAAATATCCGCATGGTCCCTGTCCTGCATAACAGGGTGGAATTTGCCATGGAGGTAAGACGCCAGTTTGAGGAGTTCAAGCCGGATTGCGTGGCCGTGGAATTTCCGGATACATTAGAGGAAAAGATTATCAAAGGTATAAAAAGGCTTCCCCTCTTGTCAGTGGTCTATTACGAGGAAGAGGACGGTGAGTTTATATACCTGTTTTTAGAGCCGACCGACGGACAGGTGGAGGCCATTCGCCTGGCCCTCTCAAAAGGAATCCCCGTTCATTTCATTGACCGGGATACGGAAGGGTATCCCCTTGACTTTTCCTCCATGCCCGATCCCTATGCCCTTACAAAAATCGGGCATTATATGTACTGCAATACCTATGTCAGACACTGTTCAGGAGAATTTGCTCTTCCTGATGACACCCTTCGGGAAAAGACCATGGCCTATCATCTCAAGCTATTGAGCAGAAAAGGGGAACGGGTTCTTTTCGTAGGTGGTTTGTCTCATCTTCCCGGAATTCTTGATATACTTGACCAGCCTCAGACCCAGGTGATCGGCCGTAGAAAAAGGCATGGCGTCGGGCTGGCCCATCTGCACGAGGAATCGAGCAGGGAAATAATGACCGAAATGCCCCTTCTTGAAGCGACCTATGAGCGCGCCAGATCCGGGGACAGGCCGCTAAATTTAGACCGGCTCAAACTGAACAGTGATTTAATCACCACTGCCAAAGAAAACCACTTGAAGAACAGCAAAGAAGAATTGTCGCGCACACAGATAAAGATTCTACACCGTTTTGCCAGGAACTATGCATTGCTCACAGGGGACCTTGTCCCGAGTTTTTACCAGGTTATTGTTGCGGCCCGTGGGGTCGCGGACGACAATTTTGCCTATGAGGTCTGGGAAAAGGGAAGCAATTATCCCTGGCAGACAGAGGAGCCCGGTCTGCCGGTGCTCAATTTGAAAGGGGAAGACCTCTTTCTTGACCATAAACGGATAAAATTTCACAGACGGCTCAAGACCATGCGGACCCGTCTGGTTCCGGTTCCGGTAAGGAAAAAGAAGCGAGAAAAATATCCTGGAGAGTGGAATAGAAAATTCCATCCGTTTTCCATCTGTTCCTATCCGCCGGAGGACGTGGTGATTGAAGGTTACGGCAAGTATCTCCAGAAGAGGGCACTGGAAATCAAATCCGAAGAGAACAGCAGGATCGAACCCTTTGTCTGTTCCATGCTGGACGGCCTGGATATAAGGGAGACCATCAGGGAATGGACAAGTGGAAACATCTATGTAAAGGCGGAAAGGCCTCTCAGGGGAAAGGTCGGTTCGGTTGTGGTAATCTTTGATCCTGATTTTCCCGACGATAAAGGAAAAGAGGCTTTTCCATGGTGTGTCACCTGGCTGGGTGAGCATGACCAGGAATCGGATATGGCCTTTTACAGTACGCCCGCAGGCGAGGTAATGGGCGGTCCGGGTATTTCAAGGTGCCAATACGGCGGTTTCATGCTCACCTATCCGCCCTTGCGTGTCTATGACATATGGAGGGACCCCTTTTTTGAGGCAGCCAGAAACAAGCCGGAGCGGCTGCTCATGGCCGCCCTCGATTACAGCCTGGAAAACCACGTGGTCTATGTGGCCGCCACACCTCCTTCCGGGTGGTGCCAGAGCATGGCCGCGCGTCTGGGCAAAAAGGTCATTTACCTTCCCATCGGCTCCTTTTCACCTGTTACCTTAAAAAAAATCAGGCAATTTCATGTCTTGGACGGGCATCCTGTCAGGAAGTATGCCCGTAATTATATTTAAGAGGTCCAGCGAAAACATTATTGATATCGCTCGATCCCGGCATACAATCTCATTTTCGTCCCATTTTCAATCCAAACTGATTTTTAGCTTGACATACTACATCTTGTACAGAAAATTATAGATATCCAAGATTTTCCGTAACCGTTCGCTACGCCCTTTCGTAAGGGGGGGTGAACGTTTACGATTTTCATTTAACCCATCGATATTGCAATACAGTTTTTCCTCTAATACGCCGTGCCAGGAATGAATCAATGCGAGTACCCATGCAATTAGCTCTAAATTTCTATAGCGACCAATCAAAAAATCCCTGCTCACTGGAAATACCCATTGACAATTTTTTCCCAGAAGATGCAGCCAATAAATTGGCGGCCCTTGAGTCTTATAATAAGCATCTATATCGTCCGAATACTTACCTGCACAAATGGTGGGCTCGGCGCTCAGGCACTACCTTTCGGCACATTCTTAAGCAACTGGTTGATAATCCTGGAAAACAAGAATTTTATGAGGGAGGGGGATTAGAAGGCAAAATAATCCTTGATCCCATGATAGGGGGCGGGACGACTCTGCACGAGGCTATTCGGATGGGGGCAAACGTCATAGGAATGGATATTGATCCTATCCCTGTCCTCCAAGCAAAAGCAAGCCTTACTCAAGCATCTCTAAATCACAAAAAGGCCATATTCTCAGAGTTTATCGAAACTTTGCAACATAAACTTGGTCATTTTTTCAAAACCGACTGCCCCATCTGTGACAAAGAGAGTGAAATGCAATTCGTATTATACGGCTTGCGAAAAAAATGTTCATGCAGGGAAGTAATTGTTATTGACAGCCTTGTGTTACGCCACGGCAATCACAGTGATGTAAACATTTGCCCATTATGTCATGAGGTCTACACAGGCGAAACCCATAACTGCCGAGGACTAGCAAACAGTCCCCTGATGGTGAAAGGTGATCGACATTGTGAAAAATGCCATATGCCGTATGTCGATATCTTAGACGAACCTTTTTTTGATCGTTACATTCCGCTGGTGAATACTGGAGAGTGTTCAGAACATGGCACTTTCTTTAAAAATATAGATAATAGCGATTTGAAAAGGATACATGAGGCCTTTATAAAGACTCAAAAGATGGATTTTGGGGATTCGAAGGGTTTTCTTATTTCTAATGGCCCCAAGTCTAAGGACCTCTTGCGCCGGGACATCAATAATTTTCAAGAGCTATTCACTCCTCGACAGTTGCTTTATTTGAACGCCGCATTGGCTTTTTTGTCGGGATTGTCTCACGAAGATCGTTTGTGGTTAGCATTGCTGATTTCTACTTCTTTGGAGTTCAATTGTCTGTTATGCGGGTACAAGGGAAGTGATATCCGCCGTCCCGGAGCGATCCGTCATGTTTTTTCGCATCACGCCTACTCATTTCCCTATACTGCCCTGGAAAACAATCCGATTTTTTCCGGTAATACCTCCGGGACACTAAACCGGCTTTTCAATGACCGTATAGTAAGAGCAGGTGAGTGGGCCGTTGAGCCGGTAGAAACGCGCATAGTCGATGGTCGTCGCATCAAATCAAGTATCAGAGGCGAAATTGATGCGGGAGAACCCGTAGCCGACTGGATATCTCT
>JAIOSR010000090.1 GCA_021107495.1 Desulfobacterales bacterium
AGCTGGCTCATAGTCCTTTTTGGGGCCGAGATTTCTTTTGCATTCCAGAATGTTCATACATAAGAATTTGAGCCGGATTGCCTTCGGGTAAAGCCGTCCTTCAAAAAATTATTGGGGCTTCGAATAACGCACTCCTGCATTAAAAAATTTTCCAATGGAGACAAACCCCGAAGCGCAGAACAGATCTCTCACGACTTAGAAATCCCCATCAGACTTGTCAACCAGATCCTTTTTGAGTTAGTTCAGTGCCGGGTGCTATCCGAGGCCAGGGATACTAACGATAGCGAAGCGCTTTTTCTGCCTGCCATGAATATTGATAAGTTAAGCATCAATTATGTGATCCAGGCCCTTGAAGAACTCGGCACCGAGGACATACCTGTGGCCCGGTCCGGGGAGCTAAACAAATTGTCCGAGTGTTTAACGGAATTTGTTGATACTGTAGGGAAGTCACAAGCAAATCTTCTTCTGAAGGATATTTGAATATTGCAGGGCGGGTCCTACAGTCGGCCCAAAGATTCTTTAAAGCAATATTTCTGAATCAAGTGCTCGATTATTTTAATGTGTTCAGGAGAAGGCTTTATCAATTTAAAACCGGTGTTGTAAAAGGCGGGGTTCTCGTCTTCCCTGCACCAATTGCTCTTAGCGGACAAAGTAACCTCTTTGCTTCCCTCGATTTCTGCGGGCAAAACTATTCTCAACCGAAAAACCTTGTCTGTTTCGATCGTCTCCTCGCTAATTAACATCATACCTTCAGCTGTAATATCTACTAAGTGTCCGATAGGTTGCTCGGCATTTTCCCCGAACACTATCAGGTAATAAATTAAGTCCCTTCTTTTCTGCTTCCTTTTGTATTCCATCTGTAATACCGGTCTCATAGATAGGGCATAATTCCTTCCTGGCATTTCATACTATTTGGACGCGTCAGAGGGAGGAGTGTCCGTAATGTGAATATGCCCCTTTTCATCGGTCCACTTATAGATCTTCCTTACCGGGATGGAAGGGGACTCCACAGGGCCATATTCATTAATATCCGTCTTATCGGTCTCTGATTTATCCTGTTCCAAATAAACATTGAGGTATGAGGTCTTGCCGGCCCTTACGATTACCCGCTTGGCCCAGTCTTTGTATCCTTCATTTATTATGATGAGGTTGTATGCGCCAGGCTCCATCTGTACAAGTTTACAGGGAATATTTCCCGCATGCTGCTCATTAAGATAGACCTTGGCTCCGTTCGGTAATCCCACAACAGAGATCGTGCCATATATCAGTGCACTCGATGCTTTGGCATCTGTTTTATCGGTTTCCCGGCCCCTTGTTCCTGTAAAGTCCCAATTGGCGCCTCCGTAATCTCCGCTCTCAATTTTTTTCAGGATCCCGCCCCTGAACGTCAATATCTGAATAAATTTGTGGCTTCCGAAATCATAATACCACCTTTCAACCTTCAGGTAAATTGCACTATAATGCTTTCTGGTAATATCAAGATCCTCATCTTCCTTTCCCTCATCCGTCCATTTAAATGACCCCCCTTTCGCTTCAGTACCCACCACTTCCTGGAAATTCGGCTCTCCGCACTTATTTAATATTTCAGGCTTAGTATCCCCGATACTAACGATTTTGTGCTTTCATCTGAAGGCAAAACCCTTGCTGTCCGGTAAAACCAGAAATACAAGAAGAAGGGCCAGAAAGAACAGAGCTATTTTTTTGAACCTGTTGTGCATAAAAGATACCATATGGTTATGAACCATATTCACTAAAAAATTCTTTTTAGTCAAGACCTTTAGGATTGCCCCGGTTATGGGAAAAGACCATGTCTGTCCAGCAACAAAAAAAGCGCCGCCCCATCATATCCTGATGAAACGACGCTTCAAAGTGTTCTCGAAGGATTAATCAGACTTCTGTGACTGTAATTGCCTCCGACTCGCATACCTCTACACAGCTCTCGCATCCGAGGCATTCTTCGGCATTCACCGGCACGGATTTGTCATTTTGAATCTCATAGACATCCACCGGACAAACCTCTACACATTCTTCACACCCTTCACACTTATCTGCATCAACTTCTACTTGATAACCCATATCTCCTACCCTCCTAAATTATAAATAAAAGACTACAATAAAACCTCATAAACACTTATTATCCGCTGTGTTTCGAAAACTCATCAAAAAACCAGCGCAATAATCCTTTGGTATTTCTTTATGCCGCAACTTCTTCTTTTACTGAAACAGCAATTTTGTACAAGACGGTCAGGATAAAAAACCCTGTTGCCCACACACCTAAGGTAATTAAAATCTCGGGCGTCGTGGGCCAGTAAGGCGTAACCCTTTCAAAGGGATTGGGTGTAAAACCGCCTATCACCAGTCCCAAACCCTTGTCTATCCACGTGGCCACTATGACTGATACGCACGCCACGGCCAGTGTCTCTTCATTTCTCCGGGTTGAAGGGATAATAAGGAGTATAAGGGATAGGACTGCAAAGCCGGTTGCCGTCCACATCCATGGCGCGAGCTTTCCGTATCCATCCACGCCCACGAAAAGGAATTCAAAATGAACCATATGCCCGGGTATCTGGCTGTAAAAGGCGGTAAAAATCTCAAGCAGATAAAAGAACACGTTGATTATCATGGCATAAGCCACGATGCCTCCGAGTGTCCTGATCTGTTCCTTACCGGGATCGAACTTGCTCACCCTTCTTACTATCAAACATATCAGGATAAGCAGGGCCGGGCCTGAACAAAATGCCGAAGAGAGAAATCTGGCCGCCATTATGGCAGTCATCCAGAAGTGCCTTCCGGGAAGACCGGCATACAAAAAGGCCGTGACCGTGTGAATACTGAAGGCCCAGGGTATAGAGATATATGCCAGGACCTTTACCCATTTCTGGTAGGGAATCCCCTTTCGTTCAGCACTCAAAACATTCCATCCGACAAAAACATTGAGCAGGAGATACACATTCAAAACAATCATATCCCAGAAAAGGATGGAGGTCGGGGAGGGAAACATGATCACATTCATGATCCTGACCGGATTACCAAGGTCTACAAAGATGAACAAAATGCACATGGTAACCGCGGCAATGGCCATAAATTCCCCCAAAACGGTGATCCGGCCGAACGCCTTATAATCATGAAGATAATAAGGCAGGACCACCATTACCCCGGAGGCCGCCACACCAACCAGGTACGTAAACTGGGCAATGTAAAACCCCCATGACACATCCCTGCTCATGCCGGTAATTCTCAAACCCTCATTAAACTGGTATAGATAGCAGCCTAAACCTATACCCATCATGACCAGAAGGAATATGAGCCAGCTCCAGTATCCCTGTTTTCCTTTTAGCGCTGTTTCAAGCATAACCACCTCATACAATAAAAAATAGGTTCGGTTCTGTACCCAACTCGGGTTTACGTCGAATCGTATAAGTTTCCTTGAGGACCTGCCTCACCTCGGATTCGGGGTCGGCAAGGTCTCCAAATATCATGGCACCTTCCTCCACCTTGTTGGCGACCTCAACACATGCGGGAAGCAGCCCTTTTGCCAGTCGCTCGGTACAGAAAGTACATTTTTCCACAACACCCTTGGATCTCGTCGGATATTCCCTGTTTGTGGGAAATCCGGGATTTAATTTCTTCAATTCCTCGACTCTGGTAACTCGATACGGATCTCCCCAGTTAAAACTCCGGGCCCCAAAGGGACAGGCAGCCATGCAGAAACGGCAACCGATACAGCGGTGCATGTCCATCATGACAATCCCGTCTTTTCTCTGGAATGTGGCCTGTGTGGGGCATACCCTGCAGCAAGGGGGATTCGTACAGTGATTGCACATCAGGAGAAAATTAGTATGTTTGAAATGGTCACCGATGTATTGATGGTGTTGACCCGGAAAAGAATGATGATAGTCTTCTTTCCAAAGCCACTTGACCTCTTCCTTAGGGTTTCCGAGATCAGGGACATTGTGCTCTCGATGGCAGGCCTCTATGCATTTGTCCATTAGGGCATCATCCATCTTGTGCATGTCCACTACCATGGCCCATCGTTCCCCACCTGTCAGGGGAAGCGCTTCCATAGAGGCTTCCACTTTTCCCGGGGCGAGTATTTCAATAGCCGTCTTTCCCCCTAAACCAAAAAGGGAAGCCGCGCCGGCAATTTTCAAAAACTCTCTTCTGTTTACGCCCATCACTTCTTCTCCTCCGGCTCGATATGACAATCCCAGCAATAAGGATCTATACCCATATAGTCATGGCACTCATCGCAGAACTTGGACTTATTTGAGTGGCAATCCAGGCATGTGTTCTGAAGGCTCTTCTCGAAAACCTTGTCGCTTTTAGGCATGTAGCGTCTTGTGCCGTCGCTGACCGCGTGCCGCCACTGGTCTATCACTTGCTGGTCCAGACGCATGTCCCGGGCCTTCCTTGAAGGCCTGTAAGTCCTCTTGGCATCACGGACCACTTCATGCCGCCATTGGTCCAACAACTGCATGTGCCAGGCCCTCATGTATGTGGTAGACTCCACACACTCCTTGGCCTCCTTTGCCTTTTCCGTTAGCTCCGGTACCGGTGCCTTGGCGGTCGTCCCTGCATTATAGATAAAGGGGGACAGCAAAAAAGCCAAGCAGACGATCAGTCCGACGATTATTTTACCTCCATCATACATCCTCTTCTTCCTCCTCCATTCCCGGCAGGGGTTCACCGCGCAGGTCTGTGGTCCGCTTCTTTTCTCCCTCAAAAATCAAGGCATTTCCCACCATCTCGTGGACACCGGTGACATCCACTTCAGGGACCCAGTATTCCATCAGGTTGGGGAAAACCGCCCGATCAATGGCGCAGATACAGGCAAGCATGTTCACTCCGAATTTTTCGTGCACGTATTTTACCGCGTTTGCCCTGGGAAGACCACCGCGCATCCTCAATTCCATGTTCTCTCCTGCATTGAGGCCGGCACCGCTTCCGCAGCAAAAGGTCTGCTCCTTGGTGGTGCTGGGCGGCATCTCATAAAAATTATTGCAAACATTTTTAATCACGTACCTGGGTTCCTCAAAGAAACCCATGCCCCTTGCAGGATTACAGGAGTCGTGAAACGTCACCTTCAGGTTGTCATTTCTGCTTTTGTCCAATTTCAGTTTATTGTTTTTGATCAGGTCAGCCGTGAACTCTACAAGATGAACCATCTTGGTTGTCTTTGCGTTTTCAAACTTGGTTCCCGTAATGGGTGAAACCGGCTCCTCAAGATGGTCCGGGGGACCGTTAAAGGTGTCCATATATTGATTCAGGACCCTCCACATGTGTCCGCACTCGCCACCTATAATCCATTTCACGCCCAATCGCTCGGACTCGGCGTACATCTTGGCATTGAGTCTTTTTGCCATCT
The DNA here is from genome assembly GCA_021107495.1 of Desulfobacterales bacterium. Classification (GTDB taxonomy): domain Bacteria; phylum Desulfobacterota; class DSM-4660; order Desulfatiglandales; family Desulfatiglandaceae; genus JAIOSR01. The sequence goes on from JAIOSR010000090.1 coordinate 5,366, forward strand.
CATGGGACGTAAAATAACCAAAATTACCCCCCTCCGAGGCATAGGTGCTCCAGGTAATGTCAAGGCCCAGAGACTTCAGGTAGTAGAAAAGCATGAGATAGCCCATGGCCGTGTATGTACCCGGGTCTGCAAAGACATCGCCGGAAGGGGTTATAAACAGGATCTCCGCGCCCTTCCTGTTATAGTCCGGTTCCATTCTCAGACCGGTGATATCCTCGATCTCGTCCGTAAAAAAATCGAGCATATCCTTGTACGCATGGGGCTGAATACCAAGGTGGTTTCCGGTGCGGTAGCAGTTGGCAACAGGTGCGGCAATCCAGTCGGTATTGAGACCCAGAAGATTTGTAAGTTCCCTTCCGAAGATGGTAATCTCCGCGGTATCAATCCCGTAAGGGCAAAACAGGGAACAACGCCTGCATTCGGTGCACTGGTAAAGATAGTACCACCACTCCTTGAGTACATCTTCGTCCAGTTCCCTGGCACCGGCAAACTTTCCGAAGATCTTCCCGCCTGTGGTGTGGTACTTCCTGTAGATGGACCTGATAAGTTCTGCCCTGAGGACCGGCATGTTTTTGGGATCGCCTGAACCTATGAAGAAGTGGCACTTATCAGCACATGCACCGCATCTTACACAAATATCCATAAAGAGCTTGACCGACCTGAACCTGTCTAACCGATCCTTGAACCCTTCCTTGATAATCCCTTTCCAGTCTTCCGGCAATTGCCAGTCATCATCAGTCGGATTCCATTCCTTTGAATAAGGCATATCGACATAGTCGAGGTTCTTGGCCTTACTGCCGTAGCAATAAATGCCGGCTTTTATGTCGACCGGATCATCCATCCAGCCTTTCATTAAAGGAGGCCTGTGATCAATCTTCGCGGTTTCTTCCGGTTTTGGTGTATCTGCCATTTTTACTCCTTACTCTGCTGTTGCTTCTGTTGATTCTTCAGCGCCTTTATCGACAGGCAACCCGGCCTCTATCATAGGCGCCCTGAACTCATCCTCATATTCCTCGTAGGTGTGGGTTTTAACCGGATAGTTCCAGGGGTTGACATGCCTGACAAAGCGGCTGTTATTGGCAAGATTTCTGGTGGGACTGAGAAACACCCCCATAAAATGCATGAGTTTGCTGAAGGGAAAATAGGCGATCAGAACACACAATAGAAAAAGATGGATAAAAAAGAGCACCCCGATCCCTTCAGGTACTGTGGGGCTTCGTTTAAAGAGGCCTATGGCCAATTCCTTGACCTTGGTAATGTCCACACGAATAAAATACCGCATCAGCACGCCACTCAGGCCCAGACTCAAGATCAAAAACAGAGGGAAGTAGTCTGCGGGAAGTGA
>JAIOSR010000174.1 GCA_021107495.1 Desulfobacterales bacterium
AAGACAACACATGATAGCGAAGTTGAAGGTTGAAGCGGTCTTTTCGTAGTGACTGCTGAAATCACCCCCGCGTAGCGGGATCTTCGACACGCCGAGAAGCTCGGAATCGAAGAAAAGATTGCTTCAACCTTCCCATCTGCCAACTTCATATCTCAACAGTCTCGTGGTACTCATTAACCGGATGAACCCAAAATATATTATATGTATAATAAACTAACATATAAATGTCAATCTTATCGTTTGACATGATTATCAAGAAAATAATAGTATGTGCCAAGCTCTACTTTTTCAGCTTTTTGCCTCAGGGGTTTTCCCCGTAACCGGGAAAACCCGTTGTGATAAAGATAGTTACCTAATGTAAAACAGATAAATCCGCTGGGCATCTGAAGGGTTCCGGGCATTAGAAAATCGAAAAAAACGGGAGGATCGCATATGGAAATAAACCGGGTATTTATTGTTGGTGCCGGATTGATGGGTAGTGGCATCGCTCAGGCCTGCGCCCAGACCGGCATAGAGGTGATTTTAAACGATGTCAGCAATGAAGCCATAGACAAGGGAATGAAAAGCATAGATTGGTCAGTGGGGAAATTCATTGAAAAGGGAAAACTGACGGAAGAGAAGGAAGTGATCTTAAGACGGATTAAGACGGCCATCGATTTTGGAGGAGCGGCAGAGGTCGATTTGGCGATTGAGGTCGTTTTTGAGAACCTGGAACTGAAGCAGGAGATATTCCGAAAACTGGATGAGGCATGTAGACCTGAGACCTTGTTGGCCAGCAATACTTCCGCCATACCGATAACCCTACTCGGGTCAGTGACCGCACGTTCCAACAGGGTGCTTGGACTTCATTTTTTCAGCCCTGTTCCTATGATGCAGGCGGTGGAGGTGATCAGAGGGATCGACACCTCGGACGCAACCATGCAGACAGGTGTGGAATTTGTCAAGGGATTGGGAAAAGCGCCTGTTCAGGTGGAAAGTGACGTGCCGGGTTTTCTTCTCAACCGAATTAACCTGGTTAGTTATGTGGAGGCAATTCGCATGCTGGAGCAAGGGATCGGAACCATAGAGGACATAGACAGCGGCGTGAAGTTTGCCTTTGGCAGGAGAATGGGTCCCTTTGAGACAGGGGATATGGTCGGGTTGGATGTTTCCCTTGGGGCCTTGACGGCCATATATGAAGACAGCAAAGATATGCGGTATTATCCCCCACAGCTATTGAGACGGAAGGTCAAGGCGGGCCAGCTTGGAAGAAAAACAGGAAAGGGATGGTATCAATACGAGGATGATGGCGCCAAAAGGGGGTGAATAAAACATGGGTCAAGGACTTGCAAGCTATGAAATAACGGGCAGGGTGGCCATAGTCACAATCGACCATCCGCCCATGAACGCCTTGGATGTGGCTACAAAGGAAAACATTGCAGAAATATTCCAGGAGTTAGATAACCGGAGGGGAGAGGTCAGGGCGGTTATACTGCGGGGGGCGGGAGAAAAGGGATTCGCGGCCGGGGCTGATATCAAGACCTTTTTGGAGCTGAGACCTGATACAGCCAAAAGGCGCCTCATGAGAAGCCACCAGATTTACGGTATTGTTGAGGGCTTTGAATGGCCGGTTATTGCGGCGATTCACGGCTTCTGCCTCGGCGGGGGGCTTGAACTGGCCCTGTGTTGCGACATCCGTTATGCTGAAGAAACAGCAAAGTTAGGCTTTCCCGAGGTGAAGCTTTCGATTTTTCCGGGAAATGGTGGGACCCGAAGGGCCCTTTACCATGTTCCCTTGGGAAAGGTCAAAGAGTTGGTCTACTCAGGGGATATGATAGATGCTTCAGAGGCCTTCCGCTTGGGCCTTGTGGAAAAGGTAACGCCGGATGGCAGGGTAATGGATGCTGCCATGGAACTGGCTGCCAAGATTATCAAGAGGGGCCCTTTGGGTGTGGCTGCGGCCAAAAAAGTGCTGAACCGTACAAGGGACATGGCACTGCAACCAGGACTGGACCTGGAGTCTGATTTCTGGGCCAATCTTACCTCTACCAAGGACATGAAGGAAGGTGCGACCGCGTTTATAGAAAAGAGAAAACCGGAATACAAGGGTATGTAAAGTAAGCTCTTATCAAATTCATAGCTACCTTCTACTTCAAAAGATTCAGCATCTCCTTGATGTCCGTTGTGGGTGCCTTGCAGGCGTTGCCGAGACAGACATAGGCGGTGGCCTTTCCTTCCCTGCTGACGTGATTCTTCACGAATTCGGCAATCGTGTCAATGTCCGGCGATTTTTGGTCGGTGGGGCGAAAGAGAATCACCTGGTTGGGAATAAAAGGGGTGTTGAGCGCCTTCAGCATTTCCACTGTATCTTTTGCATTGGAAGACCCCGCAACAACCACCTCATAGGATGGTCCTATACTCATATCCGCAGAAATCAAAAACTGTGTATATCCCGAGGGCAGCTGTTTGACCTGTTCTGAGAAGGCCCTGCCTATTTTTGCGGCCTTTTCATCCAAATCCGAATCGCCGGTCAAACGGGCCAACCTTAAAAGGTTAAACATCGCCACTGAGTTTCCGGATGGAATGGCCCCGTCATAGACCTCTTTTTTCCTGATGATCAGACCTTCCCCGTCGTCAGGGGTAAAGAAAAGCCCGCCCTCTTTTGAATCCCAAAAGTGCTTTAACATATCTCCATTGAGTTCAAGTGCCGTTTTCAGATACCCGGTCTCAAATGTGGCTTCATAGAGTTCAATCAAACCCCAGACAAAAAAGGCATAGTCATCCAAATTGGAGTTGATGCCGGCATCCCCGTCCCTATAACGATGCAGGAGACGTCCATCCTGTGCCCGCATATGTGTCATGATAAAATCAGCCGCTTTTCTGCCGGCATTTTCGTATGCTTTTTCACCAAGGACACGCGCGCCTTGAGCAAAGGCGGCTATCATCAAACCGTTCCAGTCGGTCAGGATCTTGTCGTCCTTGTAGGGATGAACCCTTTTTTTACGCACTTCAAACAATTTCCGGCGTGCCGATTCAATTCGATGTTCAAGATCTTCAACAGACATTTTGAGGTCCGAGGCGAGTTCAGGAGTCGATTTTTTTAGATGAAGGATGTTTTCACCGGTGAGCCTTTTGGTAGCCTCTTCCTCGAAATTGCCCTCCTTTTCAATGTTGAGAACTCTGATTATCAGGTCGGCATCCTCTTTGTTAAGGACTCGACGGATTTCCTCATCAGTCCAGACGTAAAACTTCCCCTCCACACCTTCGCTATCCGCATCTTCGGCAGAAAAAAAGCCACCCTCAAGGGCAGTCATGTCTCGCAGCACATATTCAAAAATCTCTCGCGCCGTGTCGGCGTAGACCTCTTTGCCTGTTGCCTGATAGGTCTCCGTATATGCCATGGCCAGCATGGCCTGGTCGTAAAGCATCTTTTCAAAGTGAGGTACCAGCCATTTTTTATCAGTGGAATACCGGTGAAAGCCATACCCGACCTGGTCATAGATTCCGCCCTGACGCATGGCCTGAAGGGTTTTCTCAACCATTTCAAGGGCTTTATTGTCACCGGATCGCTTCCAGTAACGGAGTATAAAACGAAAATTATGGGGTGTGGGAAATTTCGGGGCATCACTGAAGCCGCCGTATTCTTTGTCAAAGCGTTGCTCTAACTCCAGATAGGCCTTTTTCAGCACAGAACTTGTAAGATCATCTCCTGAAGTATCCTTTTCCGTGACTTTAAGGGTATCAACAATTTTTTCGGCAGATTCTATGACTTCGCCCCGGCGCTTGGCCCATATCTCTTTGATACGTGGGATCAATTCCATCATACCGGTTCGTCCAAAACGACTCCCCTTGGGAATATAGGTCGCTGCGAAAAAGGGCTTCTTTTGCGGGGTCATCACGATGGTGAGGGGCCATCCGCCGCTGCCCGTCAGCATCTGACAGACCGTCATATAGACATGGTCCAGGTCGGGTCTTTCTTCTCGATCCACTTTAATGGAGACGAAGACATCGTTCATCAGTTTGGCTACTTCAGGATCTTCAAAGGATTCATGGGCCATGACATGACACCAATGACAGGTGGAATAACCGATAGAAAGGAAAATCGGTTTGTCTTCCCTTTTAGCCTTTTCAAATGCCTCGTCAGACCAGGGATACCAATCGACCGGATTATATGCATGCTGCAGCAAATAGGGGCTTTTTTCAGAAATCAGCCTGTTCGGTTTCTTTGAAGTCATATTGTGATCCTTTCCATATATCGGTGTACTCATAAAAAAATAAATACCCAACGTATACAGAAAGATAACCACTATTCTGGAACTTGCACTTGTCATTCCTTCCTGAGGAGTGAGAATATCCTGAGCGGTTCTTCTATGCCCTTCAGTTTGGCCAGTCCACGATCATATAAAGGCCACAGCCCGTTGATCAGATCCTTAGTCTCCTCTCCGATCAGGATGTCGCCACCTTTGGAGTGGGAAGCCAGGCGTGCGGCTAAGTTGGTAACCGGCCCGCTGGCCGTGAAGGTCATGCGTGTACCCAAAGATCCTTTAAAGCGGGTCATACCCACGAGGGCGGTGCCGGAATTAATCCCTATATTCACATTGATAGGTTCAAGATCAGAGGCGAGATGCCGGTTGATTTCCCGGTTCTGGTCGAAAATATCGAAACCGGCCTTGACCGAATTGATGGCGTTTGTCTTGCTGTCATGATCCTTAAAAATAATCATAAGGCCGTCTCCGGCCGTCTCGTTTATGTCCCCGTGTGATCTATGGATGGGATCGACAAAACTGGAAAACATCTTTTCGACGAGCTCATTAACCTCGGCCTCCGAACGGCTGGCGCTGAGCCTGGTGTATCCTTCCAGGTCCAGGAACAAAACACTCACATCTTTTTTTTCTTTGTCCTGGGTCAACATCTCGGGATTTTTCTCCACGATGTTCCGGACCGACTCGGGAACAAAAGGCGAAAGATGGGTTAACATCTGGCCGATTCTTATCTTTTCCTGTGTCATTTCCCAGTGTTTCTTGGCGTTTGAGAGTACATTTCTGAGCGTTTCCGAAAAATCTCTTATCATATAAAAGTCTTTGCGTGTAAATTCGGATCCGGGTCTTGCCACGACACTCACCACGGCCAGGATATCATCGTTTACAACGACTGGTATGGCGGCTTCCGGACCGATCTTGACCTTTGATCCGTCCTGCCTCACTATGGGGTCGCTACTTGAGACCACCACTCCCTTTTTTTTGTTAATAGCCCTCTGGATTGCCGAACGGTTCCTCTTGCAGGCCAGACAGTTTACCGGCCTGTCATAGAGGGCACATTGAAGAGGACGCGTGTATTGCTGTGCATCAGGGTCTAACAACAGGATACATGACTCCATGGCCGTGGGAACAATGACCCGGATTTCCGCCCTCATGGTTTCAAGGATGTCATTGACCTCCATGAACGGGGCGATCTTTTCCGCCAGGCGACGCTGGGCCTCAAATCTTTCCTTATAGTGTTTTTCCATCTCCATTTACCCTTATCCTGCAGGGGAGCCCTTTCAGGTTGGGGGTGCCGAACTGTTTGCCTAATGTATCTTTGGATGTGAGCATGTTGAAATTGGATTTTTCCCATTCATACTGTGATTCAGCCTTGCCCTCCGGGAACCACCAGCCATGTGAGGCGCTTATTACCCTCGGATCGATTATATCGGTGATATATGCGATCTGAGTGATTTTGCCATACCTTGTTTCAATGACAACGGCGTCGCCCTCTTGGATCCCGTATTTTGAGGCTGTTTCCGGGTGGATTTCCACTTTTGGATGGGGCCTTTTTTCTCTCAGGCTCTTTATCCATCTATAGGATGAATGGAGGTAATACCGACTTTTGGAACTCGTCAGCACAAGGGGATACTCACGGTCATCTTCTTCCGGAAACCCGGTAAAAGAGGGCATGGGAGGGAGTTTGAATTTTTCCGCCGTGCTCAATCTAAGTTCTACCTTGCCAGTAGGCGTCCGAAAACCCTTTTTTTCATAACTCTTGTATCTTTCGGGACCTTTCAGATAACCCTTTTCCACGAACTGGCTGTATGTAAGGCCTGCCGGTTTGAGCAAATCCTCTAAAAATTGACGATAGTCGTCATGCCAGTATTCTTCAGGACTGATTAGCTTGCCCAACTCATTCAATATCTTAATGTCAGGCCAGCACTCTTCCGGCGGATCAACCACCTTGGGTCTGGCAAGTATATAACCGTGGCCAAGGCCGTAATGACCGAT
>JAIOSR010000438.1 GCA_021107495.1 Desulfobacterales bacterium
ACATTCCGGGCTGCGCCTCGCGGGTTACGGAGCCTTTGAACTCACAACCCGGAATGCCGAAAATTACATGCTATTTCTTCATCCAGGGCGGCAGCTTAATTTCGCCCGTGGCAATACTCTTGGGAAATACAACGATCCTTTTGCCAGCCTGCCATTGAAGGACAGTGCCGACGGCCCCTTCCTTCGGGTCCAGACTCGGAATGACCTGGTGGCTCTTCGGATCAAATCTGAGTCTTCCATATACGCCCATGACATCCGTCTTTTCCAGCTCGGAAACCACCTTGTCGGAATCCAACGAGCCTGCACGCTCAATGGCATCCCTCAACACATATACCGCCATATAGCTGCTGGAACTGCCAAGCCCTTCAGGCTCAACGTTCCATTTCTTGGCATATGCATTGTAAAATTTCATGGTCCACGGTGTGGCTTCGGATGGGGCATTGCCTGCATTGACCACGTTGCAAAGGGTGTATTCTCCCTTTCCTTCCGTGGCCTTCCAGAAGCCCGGTTGTTCGGCCGCAGCAAGTGTGGAACCAAAGGGAAGAGCGGGGATCTTCATGTCATACCACTGTTTCAGAAGAATTGAGCTCTCAGGCATATCCATCCAGATATTGATAATTTCCGTTTTGGTCTTTCTTGCTTTGAGCAATCCCATGGAAAAATCACTGGCACCGGTGGGGTAAATCTCCACCCCGGTCACATTCCAGCCCTTTTTAAGGGCCACCTTTTTCATAACCTTGGCCGCACCCCGCGCATGTGAGACATCCTGGGCGATTATGAACAGGTTGTTAAACCCGTATTTATTTTTCAAATCGGTGAAGTTGGCAAACATCTCACCAACAAGCTGTCTTGCTTCACCGTGAATACGAAAACAATATTTGAACTTGTCATATTGTTTTGCCACCATTGCGTGGTATTTCGGGGTCAATACGCCCGTAGTGACGATTGAGACCTTTTTGTACTTGGATAAAAGGGACATGGCCGCCAGAGCCGCCTCGGAACGAACCGGCCCACCCAAGATAAAATCGGCCTTTTTATCCAAAATCAGCTTTTCCACCGCAAGGAGGGCCTCACTGACCGGTACCCCCGGTTCAAGGTCACGGGTATCAATCACCTCTACCTTGAACGGCCGTTTCTTGCCCCCGACAGTGACACCACCCTTGGCGTTGATCTCTTCCACTGCAAGTTTGATTCCCCTCTCAGCATCCCAGCCGTAGAGGAATGCGGTTGACAGAGGACAACCAATAACGATCGGTTCTTCAGCCATCGCCCTGTTTCCGGGAAAAACGAACAGGACCGCTACCAAAAGAACCACCAAAACGGTCAAATGTCTGGCCTTCATTTCTGTCCCTCCTTTAGTCTTAGAGTTAAGGTTTTAAATCCAAAAGATCCCGCTGAACTGGTCCTGTCCGGACACAGCACCCCGAATCTTTCACGAAACCTGAGAAAGGAAATCGGCTAATTCCATTGTGCATTCCAAGCACCCTCTCGCGGAACTTTCTGACCATCAAATAGCAGACCGAGTTAGAATTGAGTAATATATTTTGATGGACCCGTAAAAAGGCCATCAATCCCGAATAGCGAGAGGTTGAGAGTGGAACCATTTGAATTAACTTCAAATGGCGTGGGAGGGGTAACCCTCCCACGCCGCCTAAAAAGAGACTGAGCGACTTTTTACGCAGTTATCAGTTTTAAGAAAAGACAAGAACTTACAAAAAATTTGGGAAATCTTTGAACGTAATTCATTTTAGAATGCCGCCAATATATGCGGGATACGGTTTTTGTGTCAAGGAGAAACACCGTAATGAGGGGGATAGAGAGGGGTTTTTATTATTCCTTTGGCCTAAACTTTATAGTGTTCTAAACCATATCTTGCCTTGACTTAGAGGACACGGTGATTAATTTAGGTATTGATAAACAGTGTCGTGTACCGAAGGCATCTTTTGCATATAATCAATCATCACAGGCCCTTGCACCTTGAGTTGCGTCCCGAGTGAGCTTGACTTCCAAAAACCGGCGGGAGGCAATAGCGGGCTTTTTGTAAATATCTCCGTTAATCACCAAAATATTGGATAATTATGTCCGGTAAAGACTATTATAAAATTTTAGGGGTCTCAAAATCGGCCTCCAAAGATGAGATAAAAAAGGCATATCGCAAACTGGCCCTTAAATATCACCCGGACCACAACAAGGGAGACAAAGCGGCCGAGGCCAATTTCAAGGACTTGAGTGAGGCCTATGCCGTCCTGAGTGATCCGGAAAAGAAAAAACAATATGATATGTTCGGGGCTGAAGGCTTCCAGAACAGGTTCTCCCAGGAAGACATCTTTCGCAGCTTTGATTTCGGGAATATTTTCAGTGAGTTCGGGTTTGGGGGCGGGGGAAGATCCCAGAACATTTTCAGCCAGATGTTTGGCGGAACGGGGGGGCAGGGCCAGCGTCATTACCGCACCGGCGGTTTCCGAGGCCAAAACCAGGCAATGAAAGGCCAGGATCTGCTCTATGAACTCCCTTTGACCCTGGAAGAGTTGTTCGAGACTGCAAATAAAATCATCTCCTACCAGATGGATGGTCGCCAGGAAACTGTCTCGGTCAAAATCCCTGCGGGAATCCCGGCAGGCCGAAAATTGAGGCTTCGGGGAAAAGGACAGGCGGGACCCTACGGCGGCCCCGCTGGAGACCTGTATGTAAAGATCAGTGTTCTCAATCATCCGGTTTTTAGAAGGGAAAACGACGACCTTTATCTGAAACAAATAATCAGTTTCTCCGATGCCGTTTTAGGAACGGAAATCGAAGTGCCTACCATTGACAAAAAACTCCTGAAACTAAGGGTGCCACCCGGGACACAGAACAATGCCAAATTCAGACTCAAGAGCTATGGCCTGCCCCATATGAATGGCCAGGGTCGGGGAGATGCGTATGCGGAGATAAGCATAGAAATCCCCAAAAAACTCACCAAAAAACAAAAAAAGGTTCTGGAATCCCTGAAAGAGGAAGGGTTGTAAAAGGAGCAAAGCGGAGATACAAATGAAAGCCCTATGTGTTTATTCAGGGGGGCTTGACAGCATTTTGGCTGCGGAATTGATAAGGGCACAGGGCATTGACGTCCTGGCCCTTTTTTTTGAGACCCCCTTTTTTACATCCGAAAAGGCCGGAAAGTCGGCCCGGGAAATGGGCCTTTCTTTCAAGGTCGTGAACATCACAAAACGTCATCTTGAAATTGTGAAACACCCCAAACACGGCTATGGCAACAATATGAACCCGTGCATTGACTGCCATGCCCTCATGTTTCGAATCGCGGGTGAGATGCTTGAACAGGAAGGGGCGGATTTTGTCTTTTCCGGGGAGGTTCTGGGCCAGAGACCCATGTCCCAAAACAAGAGGTCCCTCTCTCTGGTCGCACTGGAAAGCGGTCTTGAAGGCCTTCTTCTGAGACCCCTTTCGGCCAAAAACCTACCTCCCACCATACCCGAAAAAAAGAGATGGGTAATGAGGGACCTGCTCATGGATTTCCGGGGACGGTCAAGGAAACCGCAAATAGAACTGGCAAAGAACCTGGATATAAGCGAATATCCTTCGCCGGCCGGCGGCTGTCTCCTGACCGAGAATGCCTTTTCTCTGCGATTAAAGGATCTGCTTTCCGCACGGCATGATCCTGACTTAGGGGAAATCGAGGTTTTGAAATTGGGAAGGCACTTCAGGCTTGATATACAAACAAAGGCGGTCGTGGGTCGAAATAAAGGGGAAAACGAAGCCCTCACCGCCTTGAAAAATAATAAGGACATTCTTTTAGTCTCGCTGTCGGTCCCGGGACCCACGGTCCTGGTCTCGGGCGATTATTCGAATGAAGCCTTAGAACTGGCAGCGGAAATTACAGTTGCATACAGTGATGCGAAAATTGGTGAAAACATTTCGGTCAGGGTCATAGGTGGATTGGATGGTGAGATATCGGTAACAGGGGTACGTGATAAGGCGGAATTCAGAAGTTATATGATCTAATTGTGTGTTTTACCTTCTCAAAATTCTCGCAAAAAAGGATTTATGCTTCATCTCTTCCAATTGCTTTTGGTTTTCATATAGCTCATTTTCATGGATCTTTATATCAAGTTTGGCCTTTTCCAGTTTTTCGGCAAGTTCAAAGGCCTTCACATTCAAATCCATAACTGCCGCCTTGCCCTGCCTGGTCAATTCCTTTTGCGGTATACGTTCTATTTCTTTTCGAATCTGCCAGAGTTCTTCTTTGATTTCAGGTAGGGGCGTCCGAAGGGACTCTATTCGGGCATTTCCCCGATCAATATTTTTCTGCACGCCTTTTTCCGTATCCATGGTGAAAAACAGATACAAAAAGCTTGCGATAACCGCCAGGATCAGGGCGGTCAGGAGTCTGAGCATGGCACGGTAGTGAAGGACGAACGGATCAGTGAAGAACTTCATCCGGCCAAAGGCACCCTTGACGGAATCAGATCTGGTATAGGACACCGACCCGCCTCCCGCTCTTATTTGAAGTGCCTTGATTTCGCCTGCCAGGGATATGACCTTTTGGCACAGTTCTTTTCCCAATTCACCTTTGACGCATTTATCATTCGTGCTCTTTTCAGCCTCTTGCAGACGCCTGGAAATATCCTTAATCCCTTCCACCTGTTCATTCAAATTGATGTCATCAGCAGGCTTGCCCACGAATTGTTTCTCAAGGTCCTCAATATGGGTTTTCAAGACCTCGATATTTTGCGCTATGCCGGCTCCCATCTTTTTGAGAAAAGGATCTTCACAAACATACTTGACCGCCATCCTCAGTATAACGGCCTTATTCTTAATCTCGTTCAGGGCACGATCAGGGTCCTGGGGGCCACCGCTTTTCAAGTTAATCCTTTCTGTGGTCATTTTTTAACCCACGATAGAATCGCTTCGAGGTTTTATACAAATCCGCTTACCCGCAAAAAAGGCAATTAAAGCAAACAGATACTATTTAAGCACATCCTAAAAATAAATACAAGACCCCTAATTCAGAACTTCCTGCCATCTCTTCAAGAGCACATCCGGGCCCAAGGGACCAAAGTCGTTTCTCTCCATGAACTGAAAGATATCATAACGATTCCCCTTCTCCCACCATTTTTTTAGGATTTTACCGGTTTCGGAGTGAAATATCCACTTAGACCCCAGCATATCTTTCAGCCGTTCCTCCATTATCGCCTCGGCCATCCATCCTAAGATATAATCCAGGCTGTAAAACTCGGGCACCAGATCAAAAAGGTGGCTTTCCGGTTGATAGTAGAAGCCTGTATAGCGGACCATCAATTCCGCATAAGTTTCTCCGTTTGAAAGATCACCACTCGAAAACATTTCATATTCCGCTAAAAACTTGGCTGCATATCGCCTGAACAAGGAAAGGTCCTTAAGCACTTTGTGATAATACAGTTTTTCTGCATCTGCCGAATTGAGACCTAAATGACCCTCTAAGAAAGGCCGGGACATGGTCAAATTCTGTAAAAGGAATGCGAATGATTCGGACAGGCTAAAGGATGTGGCCATGTCCCGGTCGCCAATCGAAAGGTCGGGGGAGGTAAAAACTGCCGAGAGACCGTGACCCAGTTCATGCCACAGGGTTTCCAGGTCAATCCATCCCCCTTCCGGCTTCATAAGGATATAGACTTCTTCCGGAACCTGAAGGATAAAGCACATGGCCTGTGGGCTCTTACCCTCTTCCCGGCCCAGTTCCAGGTTAAGTCCCGGCGTTTTATCGGGATCGATCCCCCAGTATTGAAAAAACTCCGTCAATGATTCCATCATTTTTTTAGGAAAAAGGCCGTCGAACTCTCCGAGACCCAGGATATTTATGGCATCAAACCGGGTAAGTGCTTTCATTGGCTGGTCAAAACGTCGGCGAACCCATTGGTCCATGACAGGAAAATAGAGTTCATCGGTCTTCTGAAGGAAATCCTTCAGGATTTCATAGTAACGAGGGTAGTCAATTCCCTTTTTCGCATGACAGTAATCTATGTAGTTTTCAAACCCACAGTCTTTCCGCAGGGTTTCAAGCATTATTTTCCAGTAATTGAGTGGAAAGGGCTTGAGGAATTTACACAGGGGGCCGGTTTCTTTCTGAAGGACTCGTCTTTTTTCAAGGGTACTGGACTTCTGGCACCAGGAAATGATGTCCCTGAAGTATATCTTTTGGCCGTTCACATTGGCCGCGGCGCCTCTCATCCAGGTCCGCATCTCGGTCTCGTGGGGGAGAAGGTCCTGTTGCAGATAATGATCAATAAAGGCATGTTCGAGGCGTGTTCCGGCTACCTTGCCTTCAATTTTTCGAATATGTGCCAGGGTATCCAGGCTTAGAAAACCCTCATAACCTTCATAAATCCGGTAGGCCTCAAAAGGGACCTTGTCACCTTTCCACAGGGCAAGGGCCTCCAGGTTCCACCTGTAATTCAGATGATGAAGGGTATTTTCGATGTCAGATAAGCTTAAGTGGGCTTTTGAGGAAACCACTTGTCCGGCCTAGCCCTAAAATATAGCATCAGAAGGACAATTGCTGATGCAGGACATGCACTTTATACATTTATTTTTATCTATGTAAGCGGGTTCTTTCTTTTTCCACTCGATGGCATCGGCGGGACAACGCCTGTAACAGATTCCGCATTTAATGCACACGTCTTGATCCACTTCAAACTTCAGGAGGGCCGGGCACCGTTTTGCCGGGCATCTTTTTTCGTAGATATGGGCATCGTATTCATCCCGAAAGTGCTGAAGGGTTGATAGAATAGGATTTGGAGCGGTCTGACCCAGTCCGCACAAGGACCCGTCCTTGATCCCTTCACTAAGCTCTTCAAGGAGTTCGATGTCACCGGACTCACCCTCTCCGTTCGTGATCTTTTCCAGGATCTGAAGCATCCGCTTTGTCCCCTCGCGGCAGGGTGTGCATTTGCCGCAGGATTCATCCTGAATAAAATCCATAAAAAAGCGGGCCATGTCTACCATGCAGGTGTGATCATCCATGATAATCATACCACCCGACCCCATGATTGCACCCACCTTAATAATGGACTCAAAATCCACAGGAGTATCGATGAACTCGGCAGGTACGCAGCCACCGGATGGGCCACCCAACTGAACGGCCTTAAATTTCCGTTTCTTGCCCATGATCCCTCCGCCCACGTCATATATGATACTCCGAAGGGATGTACCCATGGGAACTTCGACAAGACCGATGTTTTTGACGTCCCCTGTCAACGCAAACACCTTGGTGCCTTTGCTATTCTCCGTACCTATTCCTGCGTACCAGTCGCCGCCTTTTAGGGTGATCTGGGCTATATTTGCGTATGTTTCCACATTGTTGAGAACGGTAGGTTTTTGAAAAAGTCCCTGGTGAGCGGGAAACGGCGGCCTGGGCCTGGGCATGCCCCGCTTTCCTTCTATGGACCGCATAAGGGCAGTCTCTTCTCCGCACACAAAGGCCCCTGCGCCCTGGTATATCTCTAAATCAAAATCATACCCGCTTCCCAGGATGTCCTTACCGAGAAGCCCGTAGTCCAGCGCATGTGTGATTGCAATGTTGAGTCTTTTGACCGCGAGCGGATATTCGGCCCTGCAGTATATATATCCCTGATGCGCCCCGATGGCCTTAGCCGCGATGATCATTCCCTCAAGCACCGTATGGGGGTCAGATTCGAGAACGCTCCTGTCCATAAAGGCACCGGGATCTCCTTCGTCAGCGTTGCATAGCACATATTTCACCTCATCCCGTGATTTCGAGGCAAATTCCCACTTGAGCCCGGTCGGAAAACCTGCACCACCCCGTCCCCTGAGGCCTGAAGTTTTGACCTCCGCAATAATCTCTTGAGGCGTCATTTCCAAGAGGGCTTTAGCCGCCCCTAAGTAACCATCAAAAGCTATATAGT
>JAIOSR010000013.1 GCA_021107495.1 Desulfobacterales bacterium
CATGTCAAAGGGTTGGAACCGGCAGGCTATGATCCGAGGGTCCTGAAAGGGATGGGTCTGGCTTACGGGAGCTCTCCAAGGGGGGCATGCCATTTGAGGGCCACATTTTACAAACCCGAGTTAACCAGGATGATCGACCCGGATCAGATAGAAGGAAAGGCAGAGGTTTTTAGGGAATGGGAAGACCGGCTGATCATCTTCGACACCCTGGTCCTCTGCAGATTCTACCGCGATCTCTACCCTTGGGAAGAACTGGCCACTATGATCAAGGCGGTAACCGGTCTGGAATTAGACAGGGAGCGGATGAAAACAATCGCGAACAACATCAGCAGTGATACCCGGCGTTTTAACATCAGAGAAGGGCTCACGCCTGAAGACGATAAGTTGCCAAAGCGTTTTTACAAAGAGGTCCTCCCTGAAACCCAAAAGGTAATAACCGAGGAAGAGATGGATCGGCTCCTCAAGGATTACTACGAGGTCCGTGGCTGGGATGAAAAGGGTATCCCCTCCTAAAAACAGTTAAGGATGCCTGCCATGTAGATTGTCAAATTAGAAAAAATCAGGTCTGCAATGTGATTGTCTGAGATTGTTATGAGTCAATGTAATGAAGTGTGGTCTCAGCAATTGACCTTGTTTGTCAAAAGCTGAGACCTAACACCAAAACAGACTGTCCTGCCACTTTCCACGCTGTTCCTAATCCAGATCCAGAAGTCTGGCCGGATTAAGTTTGGCCGCTTTTTGTAAGTCATTTTCGCTTAAACCTACTGCCAACAGGCTGGCAAGAAACATTTTGTATCCTTCAACTGGAGAAGGATTGAAGATTTGCCCAAAATCCGAGAAAAGGAGGCAATGATCCATCCCAATCCCTTCCATCATTGTAGCGATTTCTTTAGGATGTTGCCTGTCAAAAAGCGGCATGCAGGGCAAAAAAGCATAGCTCACATAAGCGCCTTTTTCAACCAGTTCTCTTTGCTCTGAAATGGTCATAGGGTTGACGCTGCAGTTGGGATGGGTCACTATAATTTTCTTAACGCCAATATCCTTGGCTTCGTCAATAAGTTTTGAACATTCATATGCTGACAGATGGCAGGTATCCAGAACGGCATCCTTTTCAGCAATGAGTTTCAAGATCTCCTTCACCTCGGGTCGGATGTTTTTTCCAGATGGCCATTCGTCCAGAACAGTAAGACCCTGCTCGGGTTTTTTCAAGTCGACCACCGGCAAAAGCCAGGGTGTTTGATTGGTTTTGTGCACCTTCTCGATGGTGAGGCAGGCGTCCGTGCTGGGCATCCAGACGATCTTGGCCCCCAGTTTAAGGGCCTTGTCCACAGCTTCCGTATTAAATCCGCCGACCGCGTTGTTCAACACTATGCCCCCCATTAGCGTAATGCTTTCGGGGATGATTTTCTGTGCCAGCGCCACGCGGTCGGCCGTGGCCGTATTATGATCCTTGATACCCAGGACACGCATGCCCGCTTCGGCGGCTTCCTGCGCCACCTCCAGCAGATCGTGCTGCCGGGGCACCACATCCGGCCCCGCATGAATATGAAGGTCACAGGCGCCAACCATCAGTTCTTTGACATTATCCCACATGGTGTACCCCCTCTAAGAGCTAAAAGACGAGTTCAGATGAAAAAAGACAATGCATATGTTCACTTATTTGGACAGCTTCTGGGTTTTTTCCCACTCATCAAAGCCACCCCACGTAAACGGACCGTAAAGTCCCTGAGCGATATCCAGACGATCCCTATGGGCGCCACCCAGCCACATCTGGACGATCTTGTAGTCCCGCATATACTTTTCAAGGTTGAACTCATATGCATACCCATAAGAGCCCATCATTTCCATTCCCGTATTGCACACGTATCTGGCGCAATCGCCGGCAAAAGAACGGGACGCGGAAAACTTTGCGACCATTTCGTGGGACCAGGGAGGACCGTATAACTCCGGGTGCGTGACTTGCCACGTCGTGGTCAGGTAATATTGTCTGGCCATGTCGATGTATCTGTACATTTCGGCCAGGTACATGGCGAACAAGGACCGCTCCCTCATGGGCATGCCGACAATTTCCCGGTGTTTTGCCGAGTTCAGAACAATTTCCATCACCGCCTGCGACAACCCCACCAGACGCGCCGCGCCGGCCAGTCTTCCTAGACCAATCACCAAACCGCGAACAAGATTCGCTCCTTGACCCGGTTCGGTGTCGATACGGTATCTCTTGGGTACACGGACATTGTCAAAATAGATCTCGACATTTTCATCCGACCAGCAGAAACCCATCTTTTCATAGGGATTGGAGAAGGTCATGCCCTTCGCATCCGGGGGTATGTGGATCAGGGCCACTCCTTCCTCGCCCTTGGCAGGATCCGTCGTGGCCACGGTCCAGTAGCCCAGATGGCCTTTCATGTCCTTGGACTGAAACCGTCCCAACGCACCCGCGGGTCCGGGCCATATTTTGTGGCCGTTGATCACGTAATCGTCCCCGTCCGGTTTGGCGATGGTCCGAACGGTTCTGAATTGCTGCCCCGGATCCTCCAGATTGGCGCCCCCTGCCGGCTCCGTAATGGCCACGCAGGCGGTCCATGAGTCTTCCCCGATAATCCTTGGAGCAAATTCCTTAAGAAGGTCATCCCGCTTGGCCGCCACCATGAAAGACACAATCCAGTGGATCTTTCCAACCAGTGTCCCAAGACCGATATCGCCGCGAGAGATTTCTTCGTTAACCATCTGGCGAA
Source organism: Desulfobacterales bacterium (assembly GCA_021107495.1). Taxonomy (GTDB): domain Bacteria; phylum Desulfobacterota; class DSM-4660; order Desulfatiglandales; family Desulfatiglandaceae; genus JAIOSR01. Next base: position 2,736 of record JAIOSR010000013.1, read on the forward strand.
CGACAGGGGATAAGCCCAGCCCCCCATACTCCGTGGGAAGGTTGGACTTGGTTACTCCCAAGCCAACCAACTTGGCATAAAGTTCATGCTGGGTTTCAATGGCCAGCTTTTCATCTCTATGCCACCCCCCCTCCAGATCCTGACGCCTGGGCATGATTTCCTTGTTCACAAACTTACGGATGCTCTCTGCCATGCTGACATCTTCTGCCGTACAGAAAGCCCGTGTGTATTTGAACTCGGGTGATAACATCTTGTAATATTCATCGTGTGCCGTCATAACGTTCCTCCATCCTTTAAATTTTTGCTGTTATTTTATCCCTAAGCCTAACACTTGAATATATCGGTAGACCCCATGCACAATTGCATGCCTCGATTGAAAGGCGTCAGCATTTCACCTCCTTTCCCCATTTACCCGTGTTTGACCACACGGACGGAAACATAAACTCTCCCCTTTTTTCCAGCCTTTCTCTCAAAATTTCCAGTCGCCGGCAGGGGGAACAAAATAAGTATCTAAAACGGTATGCCGGTCTCGGTCTTCTACCAGCTGGCCGGGGTGTTTACCCAGACAACCATGGTATTGTCTTTCCCCGGATTTCGAAAACAGTGATTTCCATTTGATGAAAAATAGAAGCTATCTCCTTCTCTCAATTCGTAAACATCGCCATCAATGGTCAGCTCAAGTCTACCTTTAAGAACAAGGCCGAATTCTTCTCCCGGATGTCGATAATCCCCCTCGGAGCTGCCTCCAGGATAGATGTTAGCGATCCTGGCATCCATCAGTTTGTTAGGTAGTTGCGGGACAAGAATTTCTATTTTCGTTTTGGAGCGATTGAATTCGGCCTGTATTCTATCTTCTTTTCGGATGACGACTTTTTGACCGTCATGTTTTTGAAACAAATCAACTATGGTAACATCAAGCCCATTGGCGATTTTTTTAAGATGAGAAATACCGGGGTCAACTTTTCCATTCTCAACCATCGAAAGATAAGAGGTCGAGCAGTTTATACGTTCACCCAGTTTTTTGAGTGAGAGACCTCTTTGTTTGCGCAAAGACCGCAGTTTGTGGCCCAATTGATCCATGTCATTCATTCTCAAATATTCACTATTTTGAATTTCTACTAACACAACAAAGACCATAAATCAATGCATAAAAAATAGTAGTGTTAGAAACCGATGCTCTTTTAAAGGCAAATATTCATTAAAATAAAGATGTTTAGCCGCTTTTTAATAAGTGATTCGAGAGACTGCTGTCAAAGCTATTTGGAAAAAGATTCATTCAGCCCTTAAATAAAGTCTTGACAATATTTCAAGATTTTATAAGGATGAAATCCATAATGAGGGTTGTCAGATAATCTTTTTCTCTCGGCTATATGAGGATCTTTAGCAAGACGACCTTACTTCGAATATTGCGAAAATAACCGATCGATATCCCGAAATCATGGGGTCCAGAATTCTTAGTTTGGAAGCCGGATATGTGATGCGATCAGCTCTCTGATTTTGCTCTATTCACCGCGCATCCAGCATGGCCCTGCTATAAGCAAGCGAATATTTAACCCATCAAGTCGTCGGATTGAGGTAAAGCTCCGACACTTTCACTCAAAGATCGGTTCCGGTTGTCGGCGGCACGGCGCTTGCCGCCTGATTACAAGATTTGGAAACCATAATTCTTATTCCCCTATCATAGGCCCTGGCCGGCCTCCTCTTTTTCCCGCGAACTTGGGCCGGCAAAGCGCCCGAAATTAAGAAATGGAGGCCTTTAGTGGGCTTATCAAGAGATTGGGCGTTTTTTTTGCTTGGACCGAAGAGGGCATGGCGGGGAATTCACAAGAGATCAATCCAACACTAAAGACGGAAATCATTGAGCAATTAGACGTTTGGGTTCTATGCCGGCATCAGGTTGCTTGATTTGGACGGAAAGGAGGTGAGCTTAATTAGATTAGTAGATTCCAGGGGTGATCCCCAAGACATATTAGTACGGCAACGCCTTGCATGCCGGCGCTTTAGATCCTCTTCTTCTCATTTTTGCTAAAGATCTCTGCTGAATGAAACGCATAGCCACTATCGTTCAAACGGTTATGAGCGTCTAGTAATGCCACTATTCGCGAAAGTCAACTAACTTTATAACAAGGAGGAAAAGCAATGAAATTACGTTTTTTGGATTTCGGAGAAATAACGGCTGATGATGGGTTTGCTTTTGAGGGAGCAGGTGTATCTGTAATAAGCGACACTAACCCGGACTCACTAAGGCGTCCTTTCCATATGATGGGTGTGCTGATTGAGCATCCAAAAGAAGGTCCCATATTGTATGATGTGGGACCGGCCCCCAATTTCAAGGAACTCTGGCCGGAACC
>JAIOSR010000354.1 GCA_021107495.1 Desulfobacterales bacterium
GGCTAAACCCCGATTTGTATATCTTAGCCCGTGCCGATGAAGAACAGTCCCAAAAGAAACTCTTAAGGGCCGGGGCCGACAATGTGGTGTTGCCTTATCTGATGGGCGGGAGAAAGATGGCACAAACTATTTTAAGACCGGCCGTAGCAGAGTTCTTAGATCTCACGATCCACGATAAAGATATTGAGCTCAATATGGAAGGATTGAAGGTAAAAGAGGTATCGACTCTAAACGGGGTTACCCTGGTAGATTCGGGAATCCTGCAGAAGATGAACGTTATTATCGTGGCCATCAGGAAAAAGGACGGGGAGATGATGTTTAACCCTTCTTTCGAGGCCCGCATTGAAGCAGGCGATACATTAATTGCGTTAGGGCAGAGCAGTGAGTTAGATAGACTGGCTTTCATATTGGCGGGGAAATAGATTCATTAGTCCTTCTTATCATGTTTGAATATATCCTGGGCCTTCAGGAGGGCGGGAAGATCATCCACGCCCATGACCTCTTCTTCATCCCCTGCAAGTACGTAACCTACTGACAACCCGTCATTACTCATATATTCCACAATGTCAGTGATAAAAAACTCTTCAAACCCCACGTTTTTGCCGTTAACTTCTTTATGAATACTGTGGGGCCTTGATTCAAGTACTGAAAGGTAGCGGAGAAGGACATCCTTTTTTGCGGCATAAATCCCGGAGTTGCAGATCTCAAAAGTTTTTTGCCTTTCTTTTGAGTATGTTTTCCAGTAGTTCCATTCGATGATTTTTCGTACCTGATCTTCCCGGGTTTCCAGAACCCCGTATTGTTTCTTGGATTGTGGCCGGAATCCGAGGACTACCAGGCTCTTGTCATTCAGTTCCTTTAGAAGGGCACTGTATGTGGCCTTTCTGACCAAAGGGACATCACCCATGGTGATGATAAGTTCATTACAGTCCTGCTCCTCCAAAAACCCCCGGGCAGCTATCAGGGCGCCCCCTGTTCCGTTGAGTACCAACTGATCACAGTAGGCGAGGTCAAGGTTTCGGGTGGCTTCCATCACGGTTTCCTTCTTGTAATTGACAACCAGGGCCTTTGGACCGTGAGGAAGGTTTGTCAAAATTTCAAGCAGGATGGGAAAGCCGCCCTCAAAGGGGGATTTTCCGGGGACCAGGGGCAGGAGCGTTTTATTTCCCTCGAATTCTTTCATGCGACTGCCCCTTCCTGCAGCTAATATCACTGATGCTGTTTCTGTACCTTTTTCCATATTTCTCTCATATAGTCGGTTTGTTCTTGCCTTTTCGTATCTTCTCAATATTTGGGGGAACACGAATTTAAGCAGATATCTCTTTAATAACGACAGGCCTCCGTCTAGGCATGCGGAATTCTTTTCAAAGAGCCGCATAACCTTGCTATGGCTCGAATCACGGCGGCCCTCTTTACAATTCGGCCCCGGACAGCCCCCTCAAAGATAGCACCTATTATGTTTGGCTGTCCCGCCTGTCGGAAGCCGTTTTGTTAATGTATTTGGGGCGTGGCAGATGCGTTGTAGAGAAAAAAATGCCCCTCTTTAAAAAGAGTTCCGCATGCCCCGCCATTATGAACAAAAGCCGCTACTTATTGAGCTATAAGCATCTTTTCATAGCAAAACATAATGTTGGAAGCAAGTGTGTTTTGCAAAAGTTCACAGGCGCAGGGGCAAACACTACCCGCCGGAAGCCGGGCGGGGTCCGGGGCCAGCTAATTTCTTGCCTTCCGGAATAATATTTATTATGCTATCCGGTAATATTTCGTGGGCCGAAGGCAGATAGAAAAGTTGTCCGGGAGAGGTGTATGGCTAAAAGAACAGGCAGAATACTGTTGGGTAAACTGGGAGAAGGGCACAAGGAAGCCCAGCTCAATTTGGCTAAAAATTTGGGCGAGGCTGGTTTTGAGGTTATTTACACAGAACTCAAAGAACCCGAGGCCATAGTCAGATCAGCCCTCCATGAATCTGCAGACCATATAGGAATCACCACGTTGCAGGGGGCCGACATACAGGCATTTGAGGAAATCTTTCGGCTTTTGAAAGCGGAAAATGCCGGTTCTATCTCGGTTACGGCCGGTGGTTTTCTCGATGATGAAGACATCGAACGGATCAAGAAAATGGGTGTGATGGCCTTTTTCCCTAAGGGCACGACCTTTGATGAAATTGTTGAGTGGTCCCGGGAAAATATCAAAATTAGGCAACCGTAGCAACCTGATGAATGAATACAGGAGAATCTTGTGTTAAAGCGTTACTACCTTGGAGTGAAAGGATGAAATATGGTGAGGATTTCATAAGGGCCTACCGTGTTTTCAGGGAATCGGTTGATTTCAGTACGGGCGGAATCCTACCGGAATTAGATAGTCTGACCTGGTGTATGCTCGCGGGCGTGCCGGAAGTGCCGGCAGATGAGGATACGTCACCGGATGCGCCCGTTATCGCCATTTACCAGAGAGTGGCGATATTGAAGGCCGTATTTGTTGAAGTCAACGGGGATCAGCCCGAGGAATTTATTGACCAGGGCCTTATAAGGTATGACCGGGCAAGTGAGATGGCCAAGAAATTGCTGAAAGAAGAAGTCAACCTGGAGCCTGATTTGGAATAACATTATTGGATCATCTCCAAAAGAGTTGATCTAAATGAAGGGTTCAAGGGGTCCAGGATTCAA
>JAIOSR010000190.1 GCA_021107495.1 Desulfobacterales bacterium
ATCAAATGGACAGAATTTGTTCCCGGGGAAGATCTGGAAAAGATGACAGCATATCATGTTAAAAGGAGGGAGGTAGGTGGAGAGGTTCCTGTAGAATATGAATTTCATTTTGTTGATAGGCAAGGGAATATAAAGGATATCCTCGATAAAGTCAGCATGATTCCAGGAACTAAAAGGAGTGTTTCTTCATTATTGGACATAACACTGCGAAAGAAAGCATATGATGAGCAATTGCGCCTGGCTAAAGCCATTGAGCAGGCAGATGAAACCGTTATGATTACAGACAAACAAGGCAATATCCAGTATGTTAATCCTGCCTTTGAGCGGATTACCGGGTATCGGAAGGAAGAGGCACTGGGACAAAATCCACGGATACTTAAGAGCGGAGAACATCGCAAGACATTTTATGAAAACATGTGGAAAACCCTGACAAGCCGCAAAGTATGGTCCGGTACTTTAATCAACAGGAAAAAGGATGGGACACTTTATAAGGAAAAGGCCACGATCTCTCCGGTTTTGGACAATTCAGAGGGACTCCTTAATTACGTGGCTGTCAAAAGGGATGTTACGAATGAATTGAGAATGGAGAAGCAGTTTCGTCAGGCCCAGAAGATGGAGGCCATAGGGACCCTGGCAGGAGGTATTGCCCATGATTTCAACAATATCCTCGGGTCCATTATTGGCTATACCGAACTGGCGAATCTTGACCTTCCGGAAGGTGTAAAGGCGAAATATAATCTGAAAGCGGTAATGAAAGCCTGTGACAGGGCGAAGGATATGGTTAATCAGATCCTTGCATTCAGTCGGCAGAGTGAAGAGAATAGAAGGCCAATTCAGATGGTCCCTATTGTAAAAGAGGTATTGAAACTACTCAGGGCCACTTTACCTGCCAACATTGAAATCCACCTGGAAGTAAACGAAGGCATAGGAGTTGTTCAGGCTGATTCTACTGAAATCCACCAGGTGTTGATGAATCTTTGTACAAATGCGGCCCACGCCATGCAGGAAAAAAGCGGTGTCCTGGAAGTGAGCCTGAAAAATACCCACCTCGATGAGAATGTTGTGCTTAGACATAAGGGTCTGATTCCAGGACCTTATCTTTTGTTAACCGTGCGCGACACTGGGTACGGTATGACACCGGAGGTGATTGAGCGGATCTTCGATCCATATTTTACTACAAAGGAAAAGGGGGTGGGGACCGGTATGGGATTGGCCGTAGTACATGGCATTGTGAGAGGTTACGGAGGATCCATAGAGGTGCAAAGTGACATGGGAAAAGGTTCTATTTTTCATGTTTATCTTCCAATGGTTGAAACACAAGTAATGGAAGAACCTGAGATTCTCGAACCCCTTCCCGTGGGAAATGAGAATATCCTTTTTATTGATGATGAGTCGGGTCTGGTGGATATAGGCAAACAAATGCTTCAATACCTGGGCTATGACGTGACTACCAGAACGAGCAGTATAGAGGCATTGGAACTATGTCGCACAAAACCGGATCGATTTGATCTGGTGATAACTGACATGACCATGCCTCAGATGACAGGTGATAAACTGGCCATGGAGCTCATAAGACTCCGTCCAAATATCCCGATTATACTATGTACCGGGTATAGTGGATATATTTCGGAAGAGAAAGCCAAGAATATGGGGTTTCGGGCATTTGCCATGAAGCCACTGGTATTGCGTGATCTTGCTAAAACGGTTCGGAAAGTGCTGGATGAGAGATGATATTTAAAAACGTATAATATAAAAGTTATCCGAATACTGTTAAAATGCAACAAGTTTTATCACGAAAGGAGAAGCCATGGACTTCAAAGATGTCATTGACAAAAGGCGAGCAGTAAATTTTTTCGATCCTGAAAAACCGGTCTCTGATGAACTCATTAAAGAACTTGTAGAAATGGCTGCAAAGGTGCCTTCCAGCTTCAATCTTCAACCATGGAGCATTTTAATCCTAAAGGATAATGATGAGAAAATGAAATTAAGAAAACTTGCCTGGGATCAGCCCAAGGTGAGCGAGGCGCCTGTAGTGTTTATCGTGCTTGCGGACAGGTATGGATGGAGAGAAGGGCATCCCTTAGTTGAAAGAAATTTCAGTGAAATGGTGCAGGCCGGAAGTATGACAAAAGACCAACACGACTGGTTTATCAACGCCTGCAAAGGTCTGTATGGGGAAACCGAAGAAAAGCAGCAGGCATTTGCATGTAAGAATACCGGCTTTTTTGCCATGGCCCTGATGTTTGCGGCAAAACATCTCGGTCTGGACAGTCACCCAATGGATGGCTTTGATCACGATGGTGTACGGAAAGAATTTAACGTCCCGGAAAGCTACTGGATTCCCCTGTTATTGGCGGTGGGCTATTTTGATGAAAAAAAACAATTGCATCCACCAAAATGGAGAAAAACCTTTGAAGAGATAGTTATGAAATTTGATTGAATCGCACTTGAATGACACAATGAGAGGAGATAACCAATGGAAAAGAGAATACTGATAGCAATTGATGATTCTGAAAACGCCATGAGAGGAGTGGAATTTGTTTCAAAATCATTTACAACGGATCACCGGATCACTCTGTTCAGCGTTGTCTTGGACACTCCTGCAATATGCGACCTGAACAGCCCCGGCCTGACCCCTTATTTTTTGTCACAAAAGGCAGCCTTTTGTGAACTGGAGGACCAGAAGAAAGACCTGATGACCAAAGCCATGCGGGAGGCCAGGGAGGTTCTCCTTAAAGCGGGATTTGAAGAAAAAAATATCGCGGTAAAGATAGAGGACAAAAAGAAAGGGGTGGCAAGGGGTATCATAGATGAAGGTGATTCGGGTTATGATCTCATTGTGCTGGGTAGAAGGGGATTGTCCGGGATTAAGGAATTCTTTCTCGGTAGTATCTCGCAGAAAGTGCTCCAGTCTGCGAAGGGTGTGTCCATTCTGGTTGTCGATTGAGCAATCTACCTATTAACATAACTTGGTTCTGCGGGAACACTGAGGAGCAATGATGATGAACAGAAATGAAGCCTTTGATTACACTAAGAAGATTAAGGATAGGATAATCGGCCTGGGTGCGGATCTTGTTGGTATTGCGGATGTTAAGTCCTTGAAAGAACTCAAGGTTGATCCGACCGACCTACTTGCGCCTTTTGAAAAGGCTGTTTCAATTGCCATCAAGCTCCCTCAGGCAGTATTCGAACAGATTTCCGACCGCCCGACACCTATTTACAAGTCAATCTATCAGACCGCCAATCTCACCCTTGATCAGATCGCTTTTCGCACTGCAATGGCTCTGCAGGATGACGGCCATTACAGCCTGCCGATTCCCGCCTCCCAGGTTCTGGATGAGGAAAACTGGTATGCGGCAATCAGCCACAAGGCCGTGGCACGAATGGCCGGATTAGGCTGGCAGGGGAAAA
>JAIOSR010000024.1 GCA_021107495.1 Desulfobacterales bacterium
AAACCACTTATATATTGATTTCATTATTTCCATTCTTCAAACACAACTTTGATCTAGTCTGCCGAATTGCAGTATTTATTTTACTGCATTATAGCTTGCGAAACGGGATTAGGTTGTGTTTTTGCAGCATAAAACGGTCCACAGTCGAATTAGGCTGAAATTTTGCAATACAAAATCTTGACATTATTAAAGTTAGACTGTAAAAAAAACTGTAAGCAAGATGCCTGTGCTTGAAGATAGCTGGAAGTAGGATTCGAGACCTGATTAAAAAACATCCCAATATAATCCATTTTGAGAGTTTTAGGGAATTTAAATTAATTGTTATTTATCTTATAATAAGGAGGGCAAAATGGTCAAGCCGAAATGTCTTGATCAGGGGATGTGGAGACGGTGGGTTCCCGCAAGACCTATATCCTTGACTTTTCAAAAATATACCTGATAAAAATATCAGCCTGACTTAAAAAATATGGTTCTTCTCCAACTTAGTTGAAGAAGAGGGTCCGAGGATTCCGGGGTTCAAGGGTTCAAGGGTTTGTTTTCTAAAAACTTTAGCAGCATTTTTAACATTTTTATGATCCCTGCTGTATCCCTTATTATGTAAGAATTTTGCATTTATTCTGTATATCTAAAAAGAGTTCGTATGATTTCTGAAACAGCTTCAACTATTTGTTATCCTTTAGCAGTTCACTCGAATCCCTGGCCCAGACCGATTAACCTTACTATGTTGTCAATAAACTATCATCGTTATGAAGCTTGGCCTATCCTTATAAGTAATCACCGCGTCGCGACAGGGCGGGCCTTGAATCCACGAATCCTTGAACCCTACGAGCTCGTACCAGCTCAATTAAAGGGGATTTTCTTGTTTAACCCTGTTTAAGACCAACTAATCGGGAGATGATCCAAAAATATTTACTACATTAGTATTTCTAAAAAGCTCTCTTCTTTTAACCGTAAAGATTTTGTGGAAGGGGGCGGGATCCTTATTTGTTTTCAACGGGAAAAAAGTAAAGGGAGGCTTTAAATGGTAGCAGAGACGGTTTTCGATAATGAGAAATATATAACTGAACAGAAAGCCGAGATTATTGAAAGAGTTAATAATTACGGCGATAAACTCTATCTCGAATTCGGCGGTAAACTGCTCTATGACTATCATGCCTCCAGGGTATTACCCGGATATGATCCAAACGTCAAAATGAGGCTTCTCAAGGATTTGAAAGAGAAAGCGGATATTCTGCTCTGCATTTATGCGGGGGATATTGAAAGGAAAAAAATAAGGGCGGATTTTGGTATAACATATGACTCGGAAGCCCTTAAATTGATAGACGATTTAAGAGGATGGGATATAAATGTCCTTGGTGTCGTCATTACCCGTTTTGACAGCCAGCCCGCCGCTAAAATATTTAAGAACAAACTGGAAAGGAGAGACATTAAGGTCTATACCCATCAATATACAAAGGGGTACCCTACGGACGTGGATTTGATCGTCAGCGACGAAGGTTACGGGGCAAATGAGTATATTGAGACGGAAAAACCACTGGTCATCGTTACAGGCCCCGGACCCGGCAGCGGAAAGCTGGCCACATGTCTTTCCCAGGTATATCATGACCACAGGAGAGGAATAAATTCAGGGTATGCAAAATTCGAAACCTTTCCCATATGGAATTTATCAATCAAACACCCGGTAAATATAGCGTATGAGGCGGCAACAGCGGATATTAAAGATTTCAATCTCATCGACCCGTTCCACCTGGAAGCTTACAATGAAAGAGCCGTTAACTATAATCGTGATGTGGAAGTATTTCCCGTCATCAAAAGAATTTTGAAAAAAATAAGGGGTGACGACTCACTGTATGAATCACCAACGGATATGGGCGTGAATCGGGCAGGTTTTGCCATAACGGATGATGAGCTCGCAAAGAAGGCTGCGAGACAGGAAGTGATCAGACGGTATTTTAGATACCGATGTGAATACATAATGGGTCTGACGAGCAGAGAAACCGTCCAGAGGGTTGAACTCCTCATAAAAGATTTAAATCTTGAACCCGAGCACAGGAGTGTTGTTGAGCCGGCCCGCTTGGCCGCCCTGGAATCTCAGGAAAAAGACAAGGGTAATGAAGGCATTTATTGCGGTGCGGCCATAGAGCTAAAGGACGGAACCATTGTGACCGGCAGCAATTCTCCTGATCTTCACGCGGCATCAAGCCTTATTCTGCATGCCATAAAACATCATGCGGAAATTCCCGATAAGATAAAACTGCTTCCTTCAAATATCACGGAGTCGGTTAAAAATCTCAAGACGGAAGTCTTAAATGAGAAGACCCTCAGCCTGGACCTGGTAGAGACGCTTATTGCACTCAGTATAAGTGCAACAGCAAATCCCGCGGCCCAACTGGCCATGGAGAAGTTAGTAGATTTGCGGGGTTGTGAGGTCCATATGACCCATATGCCCACCCCGGGAGATGAAGCAGGTTTGAGACGGCTTGGTGTTAATCTGACCAGCGATCCTAATTTTTCCACAAAAGACCTTTTTATCACTTGAATAT
>JAIOSR010000373.1 GCA_021107495.1 Desulfobacterales bacterium
AATATTAATAACAAATATTTATTTTTCATTTTGTTTATTTTTTAAGGTGATGGAAGACAGGTGAAGAATGTAATTTTTAGCACCGTCTCCCATTACTGTTTTTTGCCTTCCTCTGCTCTTTTCTGTATTTGACCAATAATCAATGCGTAAGCTTTCCTCGGCGGTTTCAACTTTTTTCACAAACGATAACATATTTCGGTACCTATCAGCTGAAATTAAGAAACCAACCTTTTCAAGGACAAAAAAATCATTTTTACCGGCAGCATTCGGATCGAAAGAAAGAATTTGGACATTCGCTTCATTTGCAAGAACAGAAACCTTGTCGATAATATTCGTGAATCCGTCAAAGCCTTTTGGTGCATTTGTAACAAAATCGTTTTTGATTTTTTCTTGTTTTTCGTAGTCAACAATTGCGTCTGTTTTTTTCGTGAGCTCTTCAATCTCCGTTTTTAATTGTGTTGTTTCGGTATTTTTATTTTTTAAAATGGCGTTTGCACCCCAAATTGTTAAACAAATAAGGGCAATATTAATCAGAACATCTTTTCGTCTCCAGAGGCTATTTTGCAGTTGATTAAAATCAATGCCTCCTTGAAGGGCATCAAAGTTTATAAGTGTTTTGATATCAATTTGATTTAATTGTTTAAGATCGATCATTGCTTTTTTCCGATAAAATTATTGTTATTTGAAAAGATGTCACAGGAAATCCCTGCAACTCATCCTTGTTAACTGTAGGCCGATGAGGCTGCCGATGCTTCCATGACCGACTGTGGGATATCCTTGGGACCGGCAAAGGCTCCGCACGCAAATATCCCCGGTCGGGAAGTGGCAACAGGGGAGAAACAACTGCTAATCGTAAATCCGTCCTTATCCAGTTCGATATCCAGTCTTTGCGCAAGTCCACGGACCTCTCTCGATATCTCCATGCCCGTTGAAAGGACTACCAGGCTAAAAATTTCGCTGTGCTGCTCTCCCTTTTCGTCCACATAGACGATCCGCAAATCATCTGATCCCGGTCCCGCGGGCTCGACGGTCCCTTGATCTCACGAACCGGACCCCGACCTCATCCTTGGCACGATTGTAATACCGGTCAAAATCCTTTCCGTGTGTGCGCATGTCCATGAAAAAGATGGTAGTGTCCAGGTCCCCCCCGGCGTGTTCCTTGGCTATGACGGCCTCCTTTATGGCGTACATGCAACAGACCGAGGAGCAATAAGAGTGGTCACAATGGTTGATATCCCTGGAGCCGACGCACTGGAGAAAGGCAATCTTTTGCGGTTCCTCCTGGTCCGACGGCCTTATCAGATGGCCCTGAAAAGGACCTGTAGCGCTCAGTATGCGCTCAAACTCCATGCTTGTGACTACATTCGGGTAGGCCGCATACTTATATGTGTCAAACTGGCTCGGGTCAAATGCCTCAAATCCGGGTGCCAGTATTACGGAGCCTACATTGAGGGTAAGTTTTTCTTCTTTTTGCTCAAAATTAATAGCATCGGCGGGACAGAATTTTTCACATGCCCTGCATTTGCCTTTTTGAAAGTAAATGCAACTGTCACTGTCAATGGCATATTTCAGGGGCACGGCCTGTGCGTATTCAACGTAAATCGACTTTCGCTTGATCAGCCCCCCGTTAAAGAGGTCGTCAACCTTTTTTGGGCATTTCTCGGCACAGAGCCCGCAGGCGATACACTTATCCATGTCCACATAGCGGGGGTGCTTGAGGATCTCCACTTCAAAATTCCCTGTTTCTCCCCTTATTGCGGTTACCTCGGATAGGGTCAAAAGCTCAATGTTAAGATGCCGGCCGACCTCGACCAGTTTAGGCGAGATAATTCACATTGCACAATCGTTGGTGGGAAAGGTCTTATCCAACTGGCTCATCACACCGCCGATGGCCGGGGATTTTTCAACCATATGCACCAGAAAGCCCGAATCCGCCAAATCCAGTGCGGACTGCATTCCTGCAATTCCTCCACCAATAACCATGACCGATCCGGTTGCATTTTTTGACATTCGATTTTTCTCCTTATTAAGAGCACATTTTGAACTTGCGCTATTTTTCACATGCCATGAGGTTTTATAGGTGATAGAAAAGCCCTGTCAAGTAAATTTGTGAAAGACGCAATTTATGTGCCATGCGGGGGAAAAGGCCTGAAACAAGGATAATTATTTGATAATACACGCTAATCGATGGGATATAAGAAGGATTGCGGCCCGAATCAGTCGGAATTGATTGTCAACCATTTTTACAGGATGTAAAAAATAGTTCGTTTTTCAGAGGGTTGATAAGGGGGTAGTAAGCGCTCCTATTTATAGATGTTTAGAGATTGAATGTTTTTTATTTGCAGTCTTGACTTTATAAGTTTAGCGAGCCTCTTCATGAACAGGAAGCCCATTTCATAATCCTGATAAAAGAGCCTCTCAAGGTCTGATCCCTCCCACATAAAAATTTTTGCATTCGTGAGTGATTTGGCGCTTGTCGTATACTTTTTCTCTTCCGTGTCCACTAAGGCGGAAAACCCGAAGGTGAAACCCCTGACTATGGTACTTATATGGATCGGCTTATTGACGCTCTTTTCAACCTCGAGCCCCACTTTTCCATCAAAAACGGCATACAGAAATTCAGCATATTCCCCTTGCTTGAAGATATAACGGCCTGCCTCGTATTCCTGCATCGCGGTAATTTTTAACATCTTTTCCAACATGTGATCATTTAGTTGGTTCAACAGGACTATGCATCTCAGATCATTTAGG